>JAMOZU010000232.1 GCA_023667745.1 Ruminococcus sp. | reverse complement strand
GCCCTTGCCGCTTTCGCCGGGGCGGTAGTATTCTTCCGGGAGAATGAGCTTGAAGCACTGGCTCGTAAACTCGTCATATGTCCATGAAGTTTGCCCGTAGTCCCCTATTACCTCGCCGCTCATGGCTTTCTTCATAATTTCCGGCATATTTTTCTTGCTTTTAACGCCCATGGTGTAAAGGACAATATCGGGAAGCTCGTTGTTTTTGGAAAGTATCACCACCACCTCGTCTTTGGCGGCAGGCCAGTTTCCGTGGATAAGCTCGTATTTATCGTAGATTATATCGCTGATAAGCTCGCCGTTTTCGCCGGGGATAAATTCTTCCCACAGCTGCAAGTCGGTAAGGGTGAGCATGGTGTTGGCGGCAACAGAAGCGTTGGCGGTGCTTTCGTCGTCCATGCCCATGACCATGCCGAAAACTTCTGCAATATCGCATTTAACTATCTCGCCGTCGGGGTCTTGGGTGAAAATGTTAAAGGGAACATCATAGGAGTAGGCTATAGCTCCCGCATTTTCCTTTATCGCCTCGTCCGTCTCCAGAAATTCCTTGAAGCGGGGCATATTGTTGGACTGCCTTGCGGAGGAGTTCATGGCATTGAACATTTCGTAAACGTCCGTATTGGAGTAAACCCCCTCCCTGTCCTCGGCGGCTGCCGTGGTGTGCCTGTCCATAATGGCGGTCATAATTGTGGAAGTGTCGGCGGTCTCCCGCATTATTTGCAGGGGATAGGAAGCAAGAGTTTCCTCCTGTATCTGATTTATGTAATCGTTTATCCCCGTGGAAAGGGAGAGTATCAGGGCAATGCCGATAATTCCTATCGAACCTGCGAACGCCGTAAGAAAAGTCCGCCCCTTTTTTGTCATAAGATTGTTCAGGGACAGGCTCACAGCCGTACCGAAAGACATGGAGACCCGCTTTTTGCCCTTTGTGTCTTCCGGCGTCTCGTCCTCCGCTTCAAAAGGCTGGCTGTCGCTTGTGAGTCTGCCGTCTTTTATGCGGACTATCCTTGTGGCGTATTGCTCCGCAAGCTCCGGGTTATGGGTCACCATTATTACCAGTTTGTCAGCGGCAATTTCCTTTAACAGCTCCATTACCGTAACGCTTGTTTCGCTGTCGAGTGCGCCCGTGGGCTCGTCGGCAAACAGAATATCCGGATTATTGATAAGAGCCCTTGCAATAGCCACTCTCTGCATCTGCCCGCCGGACATCTGATTGGGCTTTTTTTTCAGCTGATCCCCCAGCCCCACCTTTTCGAGAGCCTCCACAGCCCTCTGCCGCCGCTCCTTTTTGGAAACGCCCGAAATAGTCAGGGCAAGCTCCACATTCGCAAGCACCGTCTGATGAGGGATAAGGTTATAGGACTGGAAGATGAACCCCACCGAATGGTTTCTGTAAGCGTCCCAGTCCCTGTCTTTATACTGCTTTGTGGAAACACCGTTAATAACAAGGTTGCCCGATGTATACTGATCGAGACCGCCTATGATGTTCAGAAGAGTTGTCTTGCCGCAGCCCGAATGCCCTAAAATTGCCACGAACTCATTTTCCCGAAAGGAAATATCAACGCCGTTCAGGGCTGTGACCGTATTGTCCCCCTCGCCGTATTTCTTGACGATATTTTTAAGTTTAAGCATTTAAAATAGCTCCCTTTTATTTTGTTAGCTGTCTTACATTTTCAGTGACAATAAAATTATACCACTTTCGGGCAAATATGTCAAGAAGATTTTATCAAAATTTTTTGTCACAAATACGTCACGGGATTATCGCAAAAACAGCACAATATTCATCGGGAGAACGGTTTATTCCGGTAAACCGACCTTTGCGGGAGAGGTTTATACAAATCCCTCATTGGATTATGGGACTTAAGCCGCCGCAAAAAACATAAGGCTAAATTTTTTGCGGCGGCTTCATCTTCATAATTCTAATGGGGATTAGTATGATACAAATCCCTCATCATCGTACTTGCTTTGACCTATCAGCTATCCCGGTCTTCGTCTTTGCTCACGTCAGCTTGTATAAAAACTCCGGTTTTTCCTGCCGCAGACGGGGGAAAACCGGATAAAATAAAGTCTTTAAATTTACCGAACTATTTTTCGCATACCGAAGTGAACTTTGCTCACATTATTATAATACAAATCCCATAATTCCAATGGGGATTAGTATAACCTCTATCCTCTGCTCCTTACGGATTCGGTACGTCCCCCGCCCCGTTCATAAAGGACATCACCTTCGCCACTTCTATCTCATCGGTAATGGGGGCGGGCTGCCAGTTGTTGTGGTCGCCGGTGTAAACGTAAAAGGGGGTTATCTCGCTTTCCGCTCCCTCATATTCGCCGTCCTCGTTAAAGTAGAAGGTCTCCGTAAGTATGACCGAGCGGTTTTCCGGGGTGCGGTTGGCTCCGTAGCAGAAATTGCCCAGCGAATAGATAATGTCAACGCCGTTGTACTCTTCCATAGGGCGCAACACATGAGGGTGCGAGCCGACGATAAGGTCAACTCCCATATCCGCATATTTACGGCACAGTTCCACCATCCAGTCCTCCGGGACATGCTCGTATTCCTCGCCGCCGTGAAAATACAGTATCTGAATGTCGCTGTCTTCAAGGACGGATTCAATGGCGGGAATTATGACGGTATCTGCGTTTTTGTTGAAAAGTCGGACGCATACCACCGCTACCGTAATGCCGTTTTTCCTGAAATAGATAGGGTTTTCCGTGTCTCCGCAAGCTATCCCCGCACTTGTAAGGGCGACCTTTGTGTCTTCATAGCCCTCCGCTCCGTAATCGTAAGTGTGATTGTTGGACAGATTAACAGCGTCAATACAGCCCGCACTGAATATGCCCGCATAATCCGACGGGGACTTGAACCAGAATGCCTCGCCGTCCTTTTCGGTACGGAAAAGGCTTCTGTCCGACAGCACCGTTTCGCATGACGCAATAACAAAGTCACTGTCCGCATAACAGGGAACAGCCTTTTCAAAAAAATAGGACGGCTCTTTTGCCTTAGCGTATTCCACAAAGGAATCCGCCCTTGTGTCGTTAAGGTTAGCCGCCAGAACGCAGTCCCCCGCAAACGTCACCGACACAGACGTTAGGCTTGGCAGCGACCCGCTCTTGAAATCCGCTATGGGTACTGTCACAAGCCCCGTCTCGCTTCCGTAGGCACTCCTGTCTATGACCTGGGACGGGTCGGCAATGCGGTCTGTCTCTTTTTTGGGCAGTTCACCTCTGTACAGCCCGCCCACCGACAGTGCGACCGCACAGACAGCCGTCAGCCCAAAGACTGCGCTCATCTTTTTCATATTAAAATCTCCGTTCTTTTGTTCTCTTTTCAAGGAACTGCCGGTCATATCTTTTTTATTGCAGCTTTGCAAATTGCCGGGCGGCTTTTCCTTGGCTTGACCCTCTCGGAAGGTCTGTCTCTTTTTCTTTGTAAAAACATTATATCACAAATTTTTCCAAAAAACAAGTTAAAATTCGGTAACAAAAAATCGGCGGTTTACACAGAAAACTGCCGCCGTCATTGACATTTCCGATAATAATTTCTTAAATGCAACAAATCCGCCTGAAAAATTTCTCTGGGTTACAAATTTTCGGGGAACGGATAGTTATTTTCACAAAATTTACGATGAAATTTTGTACATCCGGACAAAAAAGGTAAGACGTATATAAAAACCGAGGCTTCCTCGCTGCAAGAAAGCGAAAAAGCCCCATGGAGTATGATTGTACCTTATACTAATCCCCATTACTTGACTCAGACGGAATTAATATTAAATCGCCTGATTTCATTTTAAAATAAAATGTATTCAATTGGCTCAATATTAATCCCGGTCTTGATTCATCAGGATACAGCAAACTAATTTTCTCTTTCTTGCTTTTTTCACTCGCTTCATTGTCATTTATAATTGTGAATGACACCTTGTCCCATCCAAGTGCAACATAATTATTTTGTGTAAAATCACGATAAAACCTACCGCTTTCGGTACGAAGCGTCCAGATTTTCTGCTCGTTGTTACGAACAGGAATATCAAATTCCTTTATCAATGCATTTTGTAATTCTGTCATTTTAGAACCCTCCATTTTTAAAGATTTTCTATACAAGCCCTGACTTTCTTTTTATACCACTCCGGCGGCGCTTTTACATCATCGGACACATACGCCTCCTCAAACAGCTTGTACAACACATCGTAAGTAATGCCCTTTTCTAGAATGGCTTTAAGTTCCCGCGTGTGCAGCGGGATAATCTTCATACTATCAACATGTTCCGTATCATTACGATAGAACGGCGCACTTTTTCTGTTTCTGAAATCTGAAATCACCGAAGCGAGAAGATTGTTGGAAACAAAAGTGCAGTATGCATTAGGATTTTCGTCTATCAGGTAATTGGCAAGGTGACGGGAAACAGGCTCCATTTCCCCGTGTCGCTGAGTTGTACCCTCCATAAGCG
>JAMOZU010000231.1 GCA_023667745.1 Ruminococcus sp. | reverse complement strand
CTCGCCCTTAACGCAGCAGTTGAGGCGGCAAGAGCGGGGGCGGCGGGCAAGGGCTTTGCTGTGGTAGCGGACGAGGTAAGAAACCTTGCCGCCAAGAGTGCAGAGGCAGCCAGCCAGACGACCTCCCTTATCGAAAGCTGTATCGAGGCCGTAAACAACGGCTCTGTCATTGCCAATAATACAGCCGAATCCATGAAGCAGGTCATCGAAATAACAGAGGAGACCAACGGACTTATCCAGAACATCGCCTCTCAGACAAGCAAACAGTCCGATGCCGTTCAGCAGGTAAAGACGGAGATAGACAGCATTTCCGTGGTTATCCGTCAGAACACCGCCACAGCCCAGGAAAGTGCGGCAAGCTGTGAACAGCTCAACGGTCAGGCAGGCGCACTCCGAAAGAAAATCTCCATATTCAAGGTTTGATACGATGGCAAAAATAGCCCCTGCCGGACTCGGCAGGGGTATTTTTATCGAAACAAGCAAATTCAATTTATGCGGTAAAAAACGTCAAGGCAAAACGAAACATTCGCAGTATCCCCCTTTTCCTTCCGATTAACGCTCCAATCAGGAAAATACCCGAAATATCCCGTCCGAATCCTCACCCTCCAAAAAGTTTATACTATCCAACTTTCCCCTCCCGCAAACCGACACAATATACCTGCCCTTCCTGCATATCACAAACCGATATTCGGGAAAGTTTGATGTCAGCCTGCCGTTCTCGCTGTGAAAGTGTAAGTCCTTTATGACCGCCAGTCCCCTGCCGTTGGCTTTGGTATAGGCTTCCTTAAGCGTCCAGAGAGATGTAAAAAAAATCTCCCTGTCGCTCCCCTGCCGTTTATCAAGCTCTTTCAGCTCATCTTCCGAGAAAACCCGCCTTGCCGCTTTTTCACGGACGGGAAGTATCGCCTCTGCATCCACTCCGCACACATCGTCCTCAATAAGGCAGGCAACCAGTCCCCTGCAATGGGTAATACTGAAATGCACCTCCGGGTGAGCGGGAAAATAGGGTTTGCCGAAGCCATCCTTGGCAATATCGCCGTCACCGACCGTTATCCCCGTCTCCCTCTTCACGCTCTCGTACAGCAGCTCATATGCCTTGGTATGCTCATAGGCGTATGAGCCGTCGTTTTCGTCAATTTCCCTTGTATACAGCATTTTATGACACCTCAATAAAAAGAGCAGACCTTCCGCCTGCTCCTTCATTTCATTATCTCCGATAATCAAAATACAGCCGAAGCAAGAACTATCGCCTTGCCCGCATTCCCCTGCATTTTGACCTCGTCTCCGCAGATAACGTCGGACATTTTCTTCTTGCCGTCAAGAACAGCCATAAAAGCCTCTGCATCAGAGTCTATCTCAATGTCAGCTCCCTTGTAGTCGAAAGGCTCGACAACAGCAACGCCGTCTGCGATCAGAACGTAAAGAATGCCCTCAACAGCTCCGTAAAGTTTTACCTGAGCGGCAACTCTTGCATCAGCGGGAGGCTTGGACTTTGCAGCCCTGTTCTTGAAGGTCTCGACTATCTTCTCATAGGTAAGGGATTCCTCGGCAGCCGCCGACACTGACGTTTTCTTAACGTTTTTCGCCATTACTTACTCCTCCTAAAATATATATGAACATTTTACAATTTAACACGCTATAATTATTATACTTCTTTTGTGCAGTTTTGTCAATAGAACAGTTGAAATTTCAGCGTTTTAAACATGACATCTAAACCTTGCATATTAAAAACGTTTATTTTGCACAAATGTCAATCTAATTAATATCAAGTCAAAAAAGCAAAATGCAACGAAAAAAGCCGCCCTCCGCAGAGAGCGGCACATATCCGAACCGTTTGTATTATTCCTTAACGCCGCCGAGAGCAACGCCCTCAACGATAAACCTGGAGAAGATGAAATACACGATAACAACGGGAATTATGGACAGGAAAATCGACACATAACGAACGCCGTAATCGTTCAGTTTCTCGTTGGAAAGAATGGTGTTTACCATCATAGGCAGCGTAAGCTGGGTCTTGTTTCTGGAGATAAGGATCATGGAAGGCATATAGTAGTTGTTCCAGTTGGCAACAAAGGCAAATATAGCCTGTACCGCAAGAGCGGGCTTCATCATGGGAATGCCTATGGTGAAGAATGTCCTGAACTCCGAACATCCGTCTATTCTTGCAGCCTCCACTATTTCCAGCGGGAAGGTGGATTTCATCGACTGCCTCATAAAGAACACTACCGAAGGAGCGGCAATAGCGGGGATAATAAGGGGAAGATAGTTATCCGTAAGTCCCAGCTTGCTCATAAACTGATAGAAACCAACCGACGTTACCTGCACAGGGATCATCATTACCGCCAAGATAATGGTGTAGGCGATGTTTTTCAAGCGGAAGTCGTATACCACCAGTCCGTAGGCTGTCATACATGAGAAGAGTACCGTCAGCAAGGTAGTGGAGAAAGCGATAATTGCACTGTTGGCATAGCCTCTTAACGCATTATACTCAACCGTACCCGCATCCGAAAGAGCGTTCAGATTTTCAATGTTCTTGAACAGGTTAAGACCGGGAATAAGCGAAACGCCGCTGTTAAGTATCGCCTGATGCTCTCTTGTTGCATTCACGATAAGAATGTACACCGGCAACAGACAGATGACAGACAAAATAACCATAACTATCGTTACAAGGACAGTTCTTATTTTTATAGACTGACTGTTGCTTTTTGTTCCTGCCATATCCATATTACATACCTCCCAACTTTGACTTCAGTGCAGCCTTTGAGCCTTTTTTAACGGCTTTCGGATCGTCGTCCTTATTGAACGCAAAGCATATAGCACCCAATGCCGCAGTTATCACGAACAGGATAACCGAGGAAGCACCTGAGTATCCGTAATTGGGTTTGAGGCTGTGGAAGTGATTGTAAATGAATACCGCAATTGTTTCGGTATGCTGATTCTGGGCTGTACCCATATTGAACAGGAAAGGCATATCGAACATCTGCAAACCGCCTATCATGGAGGTTACCATTGTGTAAAGCATAATGGGACGCAGCAAAGGCAGTGTTATCTGGAAGAACTGCTCTGTGGGAGTTGCGCCGTCGATATTGGCGGCCTCGAACAGCGACGGGTTAATGCCCATAATACCCGACATAAGCATTATCGTGGTATTTCCGAACCACATCCACGTCTGGATAAACATTATTATCACACGGGAGGTGTTCTTGCCTGTAACGAAGTTCACAGGACCATCAAGAATGCCCATATTTGTAAGGAGTTTATTGATCGCACCGAACTCGGAATCCGCAAACAGCATTACAAACAAAGCCGCAACGGATGCCGCCGTAATAATATTCGGCATGTACATTACGATTTTATAAAAGCCCTTGCCCTTTACTTTAAGAAAAGCGTCTGTAAACCAGTTAGCAAGTAAAAGAGATAAAACTATCTGCGGAATAAAGTTGCCGAACCAAAGAATAAGGGTATTGCCCATTACTCTGAAAAAGTTATTGTGTACCGCTCTGAAAGCACGTCCGCCCTCGCCGGAAATAATAGCCGCAAAATTCTGAAGCCCGACAGATTCCGTAACGACAGAGCCGTTGCTTTGGGTACTCAAATAAAACGTATTAAGTAAAGGATAAACCTGGAAAATCGCATAAACGATAAAGAACGGAAGAATGAATATGTAGCCGTACTTTGCATAGCTTATGGAGCGATGTTTCCCATTGGAGCTTGAAGCCATAGAAATTCTCCCCTCAAAGTTAAAATAAAGCGCAAAGGTTTTTATGCTTTTTTACATATGTGGGGCAGACAACTGCCTGCCCCACGCACGTAAAAACTATTCAGTCAATTTACCGGACCGGAATTATTCCCAGTTGGAGTAATCCAGCTCGGGCAGCTTGCCTGCAACATCGTCAACGAAGCCGTCAACGGTAGCGTCAGCGTCTGCATATGTGCCCTGGCAGTAAGCTACAACAGCATCGTTGAACGCCTGCTTAACGGTGGAATCGTACTCGGTGATAGCACCGGACATGTTAATGCCGTCAGCAACGGTGTTGAGAACCTCGAAGTGGTTCTGACCGCCGAGAACACCCAAGCCCTCGTAAGAGCTTATAACGTTAGCCATAGCCGCCTTGTTGGATACATACTCACCCTTGAAGTTAGCATAGGACTCTGCGCCCTCTGCGTTGGTGGTGAAGTAAGAGATAAATTCCTTGGTAAGGTCGGGGTTGTTGTTTCTGCTTGCTACAGTAGCCCAAGTACCGCCCCAATAGAACGCCTGAGGACCGACGATGCAGTTCCACTTGCCGTATGTAGCTCCGCCTTCGCCGCCTGCTGCGCCGGTAAGGATAGTGTCGCCGAAGCCCCATGTGGATACGAAGTAGCCCATGGTGGAATCAGTCTGACCTGCTGCCAGCCAGCCGTCGCCCCACTGTGTCAGATCCTTAACAACATAGCCGTTGTCATACATCTGCTTT
>JAMOZU010000230.1 GCA_023667745.1 Ruminococcus sp. | reverse complement strand
CTGGGGGAGCTTGTCTCCCCCAGCGGGGTCAAGGGGCGGAGCCCTTGCGGGGTTTGGGGCAGAGCCCCAACGGCGTAAGCCGTCTGTAGCTAACAGAGTGTTGCAAACAAACGCAATTCAGAGCCGCCGCCCGATTCGGAAAAACGAGCCGATAAAGTCAAGCATAAACATCGTATGTCACATTAACCGATAAACTAACTAATCGGGCGGCGGTGCGGCATAGCGTTCACGGCGCACGCCGTGAACAGCATGCCGCCGCCCGTCAGGGCGCATGTCGCTTGCATAGCCCAATAAACTAACGCCTTTTCCCAAAGGGCGCATGTCGGTCACAACTACCGATAAATTAAAGCATCATAAAAAATTTTAAGGAGTCCACCCAAAATGAACAAAGAAAATCTGACGGAGCTTATAATAAAGCTCGCCGATATAAAAGGCATTTCCGGGGACGAGAAAAAAGCGGCGGAGGAGTGCGCAAAGGAGCTTGAAAAGTACACGGAAAATGTAAAGATAAAAGGCGGAAACGTGTTTGCGGAGTTCGGCAAAAGGGAAGAGGGCAAACCTCACCTGCTCATAGACGCCCATATCGACAGAGTGGGGCTGGTGGTGACCTCTTCCGAAAAGGGCTTTGCAAAAGCCGGCTGCGTGGGCGGTCTTGACAGGCGGCTGCTTCCCGCCCAGAGGGTGACAGTCCACAGCGAAAAGGGGGATATTCCCGGCGTTATCTGCACGCTCCCTCCCCACCTTGCAAAAGATACCGAGGTCATGAAAAAGGACAGCATTTACATTGATCTTTTAGGCGGCGAGGCACAGCCTGGGGACTGCGTTTCCTTTGATACAAAATGCGAACGTCTCCTGAACGGGCGTATCTGCGGCGGCGGTCTGGACGACAGGTGCGGAGCGGCGGCGGTCATCGGGGCGGCGGCTCTGGTAAAGGAAAGGCGGGTCGATATGAACAGCCTGCCCTGTTCCTTTACGGTTCTGCTGTCCGAGCAGGAGGAGGTGGGGGAAAGGGGAGCGCAGGTCGGGGGATTTGAAATCGACCCGGATATTGCGATAGCGGTGGACGTGAGCTTCGGTATGTCAAATGGGGAGAACGCCGATAAATGCGGGGAGCTTGGAAAGGGCTGTATGATAGGCATTTCCCCCTGCCTTGACAGGGAACTGTCAAAGAGGTTCATTCGCATTGCCGAGGAAAAAAATATGCCCTATCAAAGGGAGATAATGAGCGGACTTACCGGCACGGATGCCGACAGGCTCTCCGTCAGCCGAGGGGGCGCAAGGGCGGTCACGCTGTCGATACCATTGAGGTATATGCACACTCCCGCAGAGGTCATAGACGTTTCCGACTGCCTGAACACGGCGGAGCTTATTGCAGAATATATTTTAAAGGGGGAGTATTAAAATGGAGATAAATAAAAGCCTGCTCAAAACACTGCTTTCCGAGCTGTGCGGGATAAACGGCACTTCCGGAGCGGAAGAGAGGGTAAGAGAATACATCACCGAAAAGATAAAGGCAAAGGAAAACTGCCTTTGCACCGTCAATCCTTTGGGCTGCCTTATCGTGGAGTACAAAGGGAGGAAGCGGGCGGCTAAAAAGCTGATGATAGACGCTCATATGGACGAGGTGGGGCTGACAGTAACCGGGATAAATCCCGACGGCACGCTCAACGCCGACTGCGTGGGGGGCGTTCGGGCGGACGCCGTTATAGGGCGCACGGTAGTTACCGAGGGGGGACTTATCGGGGCTGTGGGGGCAAAGGCTGTTCATCATTTAAGCGATGAGGAAAGGGAAAAGCCGCCTAAGTTCGGCGATGTGTATATAGACATAGGAGCTTGTGACAAAGCCGATGCAAAGGAGAAAGTCTTTCCGGGGGATATGGTTTATTTTACCGGCGGCTATAAGGAAAGCGGAGGATATGTACGGAGCAAAGCCATTGACGACAGGGCAGGCTGCGCCGTAATGCTGGCGATGATACTGGAGGACGTTCCCGAATACGACTGCGTGTTTGCTTTTACCACCCGTGAGGAAATGGGGCAGGCGGCAGGGACGGCGGCGTTTACGGTCGGCCCGGAATACGCCCTTGTCCTGGAGGCGACCACGGCGGCGGATATTCCGTTAAGCGAGGGGGACAAGCGGTGCTGCATATTGGGCGAAGGGGCAGTCGTTTCCTATATGGACAGGCTGACAATTTACGACAGGGGGCTTTACGAGCTTTCCAAGAAAATCTCACGGGAAGAAAATATCCCTTGGCAGACAAAGACGGTGATAGCGGGCGGCAACGACGGCGGGAGTATCCACAAAACAGGCGGGGGAGTAAGGACTATAGCCGTTTCCGTCCCGTGCAGGTATCTTCACACTCCCTGCTGCGTGATAAAGGAAGAGGATCTTTACAGCGTTTACCGAATGGCGGTCTCTTTAGCGGATAAAATTGCGGCGGGAGGAGCGTGAAGAGCTATGATAAAGAAAGTCAAAAGCAAAACCGAGCTTACTCTTGGGGAGGATTACTACAAAGCGAAAATATGCGCTTATATGGACGCATACGGAGCGGAGTATGATTTCTGCCGCTTCTACTGCGAGAGGGGCAGCCTTGCGGGGGGAAATATCATGCTCCTTAATTCGGCGGCTGTTATCAGCGGGACTTTTACGGATATAAGGGAGCTGGAAGAGTTTATCACCATGAACGCTCCCCAAACTCTTGAAATGCCCAAGGGGGTTGCCGCAAGGCTGAACCTTGGGGATTACGAAAGGCAAAGGCGGGTGCTGTACCGTATAAAAATTCCCGACGGCACGGACACGGAGGAATTTAAAAAAGGTCTGGACGAGCCTGTGTCTTTGCAGGATATGTTTATGATCTTAAACGCCTGCTTTTCCGGGCTTTCCTTTGACGGCTGGTATGCGGATATGTCCCACAGGGTAAGGCACGGCGTTTCAGAGGTGTTTACATACAAACACGGCGTATGCGGAGCGGTGGATTTTAAAAGCGGCTCAAATGCGTTCGTTTCGAGTATTGCCACAGTCCCCGCCATGAGAGGAAAGGGGTATGCCGGGAATATGCTGGGATTTATAGCGGGCAGGCTGAAAAATCAGCGTTATCAAGGTTATCTATGGGCGGACGGAAGCTCGGAGGGATATTATAAAAAACTGGGCTTTACGGCGGCGGACGAGGACGAGATTTTTGTCCGCAAAAAATAAACGATGGAACATTCAGCTTGTATTAAAACCCGGATTTCCCCCGCTGGAGGCCGGGAAATCCAAAAAAATAAAAGACTCTTATTTTATGAAACAGGTTTTTTTACAGGTTGATAACAGTTACTTTTTTTAACGGGAGGCAATTTTTATGGCTGAAATTTTTGATCCCAAGCCTGTTACGGTAAAGGGTTTTGAGATAGAAGAGAGAATTTTAAAAGCGGCGGCGAAAGCGGAGGACAGGTGCGAGGAGGCTTTCAGGGAGATAGACAAGGCGGCAAGGTTCAACGGCGAAAAGGTGCTTAAAGCGTTTATTGACCATAAAGTAAGCGACGGGTGCATGAAAGGCAGCGGCGGATACGGCTACGGAGACGAGGGAAGAGACACCCTTGACGCTGTATTTGCCCAAGTCATGGGAGCGGAGGACGCTCTCGTGCGGCACAGCATAGTTTCGGGAACTCACGCCTTGACCATAGCTCTTTTCGGACTCCTGCGGACAGGAGACAAGATGGTTTCCCTGACCGGTGCGCCTTATGATACCCTTGAAGAGGTCATAGGCTTGCGGGGAGCTAAGGGAAACGGCTCGCTGGCGGATTATGGCATAGGCTATGAGCAGGTGGAGCTTACGGCAGAAGGGAAGCCCAATGTGGCTGAAATTTTCCAGAAGGTCAAGGGGGCAAAACTGGCGTATATACAGCGTTCGAGGGGGTATTCGTTAAGACCCTCCCTTACGGTGTCGGCGGTGGCTGAGATAGTCAAGGCGGCAAAGGGAGCAAATCCGGATATTATCGTAATGGTGGATAACTGTTACGGCGAATTTGTGGAAAAGTCCGAGCCAATTGCGGCAGGGGCTGACCTTATTGTGGGTTCGCTTATCAAAAACCCCGGCGGCGGCATTGCCGAGACGGGGGGATATATTGCGGGAAACAGGAAACTCGTTGAACAGTGTTCCTACCGCCTGACCTGTCCGGGAGTGGGGAGAGAGGCGGGCTGTTCACTCGACCAGAACAAGAGAATGTATCAGGGGCTGTTTTTGGCTCCGGAGACCGTGGCGAACGCCCTTAAGACAGCCGAATTTACCGCCGCCGTTATGACGCAGCTGGGCTTTGAATGCCGCCCCGCTCCGGGAGAGCCGAGGGGAGATATTATAACGGCGGTGCTGATGAAAAAGACGGACAACCTTATCGCATTTTGCAGGGGCGTTCAGAAAGGCTCGCCGGTAGACAGTTTCGTCACCCCCGAACCCTGGGATATGCCCGGCTATGACAGCAAGGTGATAA
>JAMOZU010000022.1 GCA_023667745.1 Ruminococcus sp. | reverse complement strand
GCACTGAAAATCCTGCCCGAAATATACTTGCCCAAGCCTGTCTTGACCCCGTTAAATTTTTTATTCTCCCGCCGTTTCGCTCTGCTCTTCGGAAACATCGGCCTCCGTAACAGCGGCAACGGTTTCCTCGCCTGTCTGACCTGCGGTGGTGAGCATGCCTGCGGCTGCCTGCTGGCTTTCCATTATCAGCGGCTCCTGCTGTGCGTACAAATCGGGTTCCTGCGCGTAAACGCTGTACTCCAGCAGCTCGGCGGCGTCCATTCGCCTGTATCTGGAAGAACCTCCGTCATAGGTCATGGTGAGAATATCGTTCTCCACGTTTATCCTGCACTTGCTGCCGTCACTGTCGAAGATATTGCCGTCAATGGTGTAATCCCCATCGATATACACCGCCCCCATATCCTCATAGCAGAAATAGTAATACACCTTTCCGCTTGAAGTGAACTCATATATCCTGCGGGCAGTGCCGCCCTCGGTCTCCACCACTTCCGGACCTGTTTCATCGCACCATGCCCCTACAATATCCGTTTTCAGATAATCGTATTTGCTTTTGTCCTCTTCCCTTTTGCAGCCTGTAAACACGATCAGGGACAGGGCTATTGCCGCCGCTCCCGGAATTATCTTCTTAAAATCAAACATTTTGTTTTCCTTTCCTTGATTCCCGGCACAAAGTTTTTCCCATGCCGCATTTAACTTTATAAATTACGATTTAAGGTTTTTCTCCCGCCTTCGGCGGGAGAAAAACCGCCTGACATACGAATTTTTGGGATTTACAAATAATTTAAATCCTATTTGATCGGTATTATACTTTAATTAATAATTAACGGTTAATGAAGTGCTTGTTTGTTTCGGGTCTTTTCCGAATAAAGGTTTGCGGAAGATTTGATAAAGCGGCTTAAACCGTAACATTAACCATTAATTGTTAATCAAACATTTTCCGTTCTGTTTATTATTTCCCGTAAATTGCAAAAATATCAACAGGCAGGAAACAGGTACGTTTCCTGCCCTTGAAATTTTTTACTTCCGGTTTCTCTTACTTTCTCTTCTGATCCAATTTAGCCTTAACGTGAATGGGAAGCCCGAATATATTGATAAATCCGCCTGCGTCCGACTGGTCGTAAACATGATCCTCGTCAAAGGTGGCGACCTCTTCATCATAGAGAGTATAGGGGGAAGTGATACCCGCATTTATGATGTTGCCCTTGTAGAGTTTGAGCTTGACATCTCCCGTAACAGTCTCCTGGGTCTTTGTCACAAAGGCGGTGAGAGCTTCTCTTAAAGGAGTGAACCACTGACCGTTGTAAACAATGTCCGCAAATTTGATGGAAAGATAGGACTTTATGCGGGCAGTCTCTTTGTCAAGGCATATGGTCTCCAGAGCCTCGTGAGCCTTGTAGAGAATGCTGCCGCCGGGGGTCTCGTAAACGCCCCTTGACTTCATGCCCACAAGCCTGTTCTCCACCAAGTCCACAAGTCCTATTCCGTTTTCGCCGCCCAGCTTGTTGAGCGCACTTACAAGCTCTGTGCCGTTCATGGCTTTGCCGTCAAGAGCGGTGGGAACGCCCTTTTCAAAATGGATCGTAACATATGTTGCCTTGTCCGGAGCTTTTTCGGGGGACACGCCCAGCTCCAGAAAGCCCTCCTTGTTATACTGAGGCTCGTTGGCGGGGTCTTCCAGATCGAGACCCTCATGGGACAGATGCCATATGTTCTTATCCTTTGAATAATTGGTCTCACGGGTAATTTTAAGGGGAATGTTATGCGCCCCGGCGTAGTCTATCTCCTCGTCCCTTGACTTTATCGTCCACTCTCTCCAAGGAGCGATTATAGCCATATCCGGAGCGAATGCCTTAATTGCAAGCTCGAACCGCACCTGATCGTTGCCCTTGCCCGTGCAGCCGTGGCAGATAGCGTCAGCCCCCTCTTTAAGGGCAATTTCCGCAATTCTCTTGGCGATTATGGGGCGGGCGAAGGAAGTCCCCAGCAGATACTTGCCCTCGTAAACAGCCCCCGCCTGAACGGTGGGATAAACGTAATCTTGTATAAATTCCTCTTTCAGATCCTCGATATACAGCTTGGAAGCTCCCGTTTTCTTAGCCTTTTCCTCCAAGCCGTCCAGCTCCGTCCCCTGCCCCACGTCCGCAGATACCGCAATTACCTCGCAGTTGTTGTAATTTTCCTTAAGCCAGGGGATAATAATGGAAGTATCCAGCCCGCCCGAATAGGCAAGAACCACCTTTTTGATATTTTCCTTATTGACAGCCATCTTAAAAAACCTCCGTAAATTTCCCGGACACGCCCTGCACAAGCCGCAAACACAGCCTGTCCTTTATGCGGACGCAAAAATGTTCAACGCCGAATTGTTCCACGTGGAACTCTGCCGCAAAAAAGCCTGCCCGAAACAAATATTATAAATATAATTATACACCCTTTCCCGAAAAAGTCAATACCCTTTTGCATATTTTTACAAATTTTCTATAAATATTCATTTTTTGGGGGATTTTTGTGCATAATTTGGAAAATATACGGTATATTTTGAATAAATAAGCGGGGGACTTTTGGTCGCCCCGCAAAAAAAGTCAATCCTCTTCTAAATATTCCTCTATGCAAATTTCCAATTGCGGCGTTTTGTCCCGGAAAATGTAAACGGGAATTTTATCCTCAAAGGAATAATGACGGCACTCGTCCTGCCCGCCGTCCCAGATGAAAACCGATACATTTTCCGTCTGCGGGTCAACTACCCAGTATTCCCTTGCTCCGTAGTCCTTGTACAGCCCCGCCTTTGTGACGTAATCTTTTGACGCATATCCGGGGGAGACTATTTCTATCACCCAGTCCGGCGCACCCCAATGCCGCTGACCGTCCAGCTTTTCAGGGTGACAGGTAACATAAATATCCGGGATAACTATAGTTCCCGTAACAAGTTTTACGTCAGAGGTCATAAAAGGCTTGCATTTTCCCTTTTGCGAACGGATAAACCTGCGAATATCCGCATAAAATTCCCCCTGTATCCATTGATGCCTTTGATTGGGCGACGGAGACATATCCACGATTATTCCGTCAATAAGCTCTGTCCATCGTTCCCCTGCTGTCATTGCATAATATTCCTCTTCCGTATACCTTTCCTCCGGCGGTACAGCCATGACCGATTCCTCCTTTTGGCGTTACAAATTTGTTTGCTTGCCGGAAAAACTCTCCGAAATAATTATACCACATTTCCTCCGCAATTTCAACTCTTTCCCGAAAAATCCCGTCCCGCAATATCCGCAATACAATAAGAAACCGTATTATTCTCCCGTTTTTTACGGCTTTCGCTCCTCAATTATCTAAAATGCACAAAAAAGGTACAGAATATTTTTACATTTCAAACGTTTACGCCCCTTGACATTTCCAAAAAGATGTGGTATACTTATACTTGCAACAAATTATTGATGCGGCCTACTCTACTTTTAGAACCTTGGGTGTTATGGCTTGCGGTTTTGTTACGATTTGTATAACTTCTAATTTGCAGTACATTTTGTATAAAAATCTGTACAAAATTTGTGCAAGTATACAAAATGTAAAAAGTTGTCATATAGGTCTTGACAAACGCCGAAAAATGAGTTATAATATAATTGATGTTAAGGTTCTTATATTCTATGTTAACATCCGTTTTGTTGTCTCCTTTCTTTTGTTCTACACATAATGATTTTATGTGATTTGATTTTTTGCGGCAGGGCTTCGTCCCTGCTATTTTTTTGCCGAAAACAGGAAATATGCGGCAGGAGTTGGCAATTGATGTTATACTGATTCCCATAATTCAATGAGGGATTTGTATTATACTAATCCCCATTAGAATTATGGAGATGAAGCCGTTGCAAAAACTTGCATATATGGTTTTTGCAGCGGCTGAATCCCATAATTCAATGAGGGATTTGTATCAAGCATCGGAAAAGCATACACAGCAAATGCCCGGCTCTTTTGAACCGGACATTTTTTAAATTTACAATCGGTAAATTTTTCAAGATTGGTATGAGTGAAAAAATTTTTAAATTTTTTCATAATCCCCCCAACATTTCTCCCGCAAAACGCCACTATATATACAGAACGTTCCGTAAAGCGAAGGAGTCCTTCACAATGAAGATCACAGGAGAAGTTATTATCCGCTACTCCCAAAAGATATACGGCTTTGCTTTCGATAAACTCCGAGACCCCGATAAAGCCGAGGAGCTTTCAAGGGATATTATTCTCGAACTGCTGAAAGCCGCCGCCAAGGGGTACGAAGCGGACAATCCCGACGGCTATGTCTATACCGTCTGCCGCTATGCGTTCGCAAGAGCAATGCGGGAAAAATACAGCCGCAGGGAGACCGCAGATGTGAATATCACCCATATCCCCGACGGGGAAAATATCGAGGAAAACGCCGAGCGTAAACTGCTGACCGAGCGGCTCATGCGGGAAGTGACAAGGCTTTCAAAGCTGCATAGGCAAGTCACGGTCATGTTCTACTTCGACAATATCCCCGGAGAGGAGATAGCAAGGCGGCTCGGAATCCCCCATTCCACCGTAAGATATTATCTGGGGCAGTCACGGAAAAAACTTAAGGAGGGCATTGATATGAATGAAAATCTATCCGTTGATATCGTTAAAATATCCGCAGGGCATAACGGCTACGCTGAGGATATGCAGATGCACGGTCTGGGCGATAATCCCCTTGTGGCAAACCTTGCCGCCGCATGCAGCCGAAAGCCTATGACTATCGAGGAAATTTCCCGTAAAATAGGCGTTGGTGCGGCTTATCTTGAATATTACCTGGATGACCTTATCTATATGGACTATATGAAAAAGGTCGGTAACGGCTATGTTATCAACTTTTGGCTTCGTACCGCCGAATGCGGCGTAAAAGCCGATAACTACGCCTATGTAAACGCCGCCGCCCCCGCCGTGAAAGCTCTTGAAGCATTGCAGAGCCGCTTGGACGAGATACTTTCCATAGGCTTTATGGGAAACACCCTTGACAGGGACAGCCTTACATGGCTGTTTTACGGCAATCTTATCCGCTCCCTGATAGATTCCGCCTATTCCTATCCCCTTGACAAGGGCAGGAAATACTATGAGATAGACCAACCCCGCCGGGCGGACGGCAGCTCCCACTGGGTATGGGCGGCTTTGACTGGAAAGCCGAAAAACCCCGTCCCCACAGCACAAGGGTATGAGGAATACGCCAAGTCCCAACTGTCCCACAGAGGTGTCAAGACCCGCAGCGGCGAATACGGCGGGCAGCATATCCACTCCCTGCAATTCGACTACGGCACGGACTGGCGAGAGTTCGACGACGAGGAAATAACAGCTCTTTGCAGGATAAGGGAAATTATACTCTCCGGGGAGACCCCCTCCGAGCATGACAAGATACTTACAGCCCGTATGTCCGAAGGGGGCTATGTCAAGGTGACAGAGGGCGTTGTCCGCCTGAACGTCCCCTATATGACAAAAGAGGAATACGGCAAATATACCGCCGTTCTCGAAAGCATATGCGATGAACTGGGCAGAGATTTACTATTGCCCTATGTCAAAGGCATGGGCAAGCTCAACGAAGAGGATATTCCCGATTTTCTGGACAGCGACCTGAAATTCTACTATAAATACAGCAATGTATACCCGCAGGATTTTCTCCATATCATTCACTTTAAGCAGCTTCTGAAAGTCCCCGAAGCCCCCAACAGATCGGGATTCTGTACACTGCTTTATGAGGAATGAGCTTTTAGAAGCAAGAGGCAAGAAGCAAGAGGCAAGAATCCGACTTTTACCGGTAGTGTTATAATTTTATGTTCCGCTATAGTCGGCTTGTAAAAAACATTTTCCCCGCCCCAAAAAAGGCGGGGAAAGTTTTTTCTTCTTATTTTTGTTCCCCCCGCCCATGGCGGGGGAATCTGCCCATGGCGGGGGAATCTGCCCATGGCGGGGGAATCTGCCTGCAGGGGGAAACGGTTATTATATAGGGGTAAAAATTTTTTTAATAAATTTTCCCAAACCTATTGACAAATGCAGAAATGCGTGATATAATGTGTATAATGTATATATACAATTTTCGAGGTAAACCATGAATAAGGAAATGGATATAATAATCAGCAATTCCTCCGGCGAGCCTATCTATGAGCAGATATGCGGGCAGATAAAAGGGCATATATTAAGCGGACGGCTGACCGAAGGGGACGCATTGCCCTCCATGCGAACGCTTGCAAATCAGCTTAGGATAAGCGTTATCACCACCAAAAGAGCCTATGAGGAGCTGGAGCGGCAGGGCTTTATCGAGTCATATACGGGGAAAGGGAGCTTTGTAAAATCCCGCAGCACCGAGCTTATGCGTGAGGAGCTGCTTCGGCAGACAGAGGAGCTTTTAGAGCAAGCCTGCACCAAAGGCAGACAATGCGGACTAACCTCCGAAGAGCTTTGTGAGATACTGAAAACGCTGTATAGTAGCTAGTGGCTAGAGGTTAGAGGGCTAGAGGCTAGATTAGTTAATAGTTAATAGTTAATAATTAACAGCTAATAGCTAATAATTAATAGTGAATAGAGTAACCGCAAAGCAAAAACAGTAAATTCCTGTTGCAAAGCAACATCTCGATTTACTCATCGATAACGCCTTACGACAGAGAAGAGTTACCTTTACTCTACCCCGTCTCACTCCATATCCCGTTGCGAACTAAGTCCCTTGCACCCGCACAAACTTCAGGTCGTTACGAACTCCGGCATGTGAAGTGGAAAAATATCTTACGCATTATACATGCGACAGCCTGGGGGTGGGAAAGGGGTGAAGGAAAGGGGGGCGCGATGGCAATCCGCAGGTTGCCGGGAGAACCTTAGGGGAAGGGGCGGGGGGCGGCTGTGCCGTAACCTATCATGAGCAGCCCCCGCCCCGTCCCCTAGGGTTTCCCCCCCACACCATTACTTGCAGGTGCCAAAAAAGTAAAGCAATTCAGAAAAAGTAAGTCTGGCAAGTCGCAAGAGTCCAAAAACGAAAAGCATTTACAAAAAAGCCACCACGGCGTTTGAGTGAACAAGCCATTACGGCGTTTGAGTAAACTGTTAGGAGTGAACCCTTATGTTAGGCTACAAATACGCCGTTGAAATAAACGGCATAACCAAAAAGTACGACGGCTTTACCTTAGACAATATCTCCTTCAACGTCCCCCGAGGGAGCATTATGGGCTTTATCGGTCAGAACGGCGCAGGGAAAACCACCACAATAAAAGCTATGCTGGGTATCATCAAGCCCGATAAGGGCAGAATAAAAATACTCGGTCTTGACAGCATAAAAGACGATACCGAGATAAAGGAACGAATCTCCGCCGTCTTCGACGAGCTGCCCTTTCACGAGGAGCTGACAGCGAATAATATCGGCGTTATCCTTTCGAGCATCTACAGCAAATGGGATAAGCAAAGATATGCCGCCTATCTGGATCGCTTCTGTCTGCCCCAAAAAAAGAAAACGGGCAAATTCTCCAAAGGCATGAAAATGAAACTGCAAATAGCCTGCGCCCTGTCCCACGACCCCGAGCTGCTCATAATGGACGAGCCTACGGCAGGGCTTGACCCGGTGGTAAGAAACGAGATACTGGATATTTTCAGGGAATATATCGAGGACGAGAACCACTCAATTTTAATGTCCTCCCATATCACAAGCGACCTTGAAAAAATCTCCGACAGCGTTACCTTTATCGATAAAGGCAGGCTGCTTATCAGCGGCTATAAAGACGAAATCCTCGAAAGCCACGGCGTTATAAAATGCGGCAAGGAAGAGTATAGACAAATAGACAAAGAGGACATCATAAGCACACGTCTCAGCGACTTCGGCGCAGAGGTCATGGTAAGCGACAAAGAGGACTGCCGCCAAAAATATCCCGGCTTTGTAATGGATAACACAACCTTAGAGGAAATAATGCTCTTTTACGTAAACGAGGGAAAGGGTGAATGGCGTTGAGCGGGAAATGTAAAGGACTTGTAATAAAAGATCTGTACCTGCGGCGGAAAAGCCTTATTTTGGGCGGGTGCGTGTTCCTGTTGGTGTTTATATTGGCGGCGTCCTTCTGCCTTAGTTTTCGCTACGGAAACCTTTCCCGCCTTGACAAATATGCCGCCGATTTCGACAAAGGCAGAGTAGTAAAAATATTCTCCTATGTGCTGTCGGCTGTGGCACTCGTGTCCTTTGTCAACAACGGATATGCCCCGGAGGACTTTAAATGCAAATGGCGGCTTCTGGAAATGACCTTCCCCCTGTCCCCAAAAGCCGCCGCCCTGACAAGAATGGGGCTTATCCTCGTCTTTAACCTCGCATCATACCTTGTCGGCATTCTCTCCGCCTGCATTATAGGCGCACTGGGGCAGTCGGGCTTTGCAAGGGACACATGGGAAAATATCACATTCCTTGCCCTTGTTTTCTTTATGGGAGTTACCGTTATGAGCCTGCTTACATTAAAATACAGCGACCCGCAAACAGCCCTTAACAGCTTTGCGGCTGTGGTTCTTGTTATATTCGTTATCGCTGCGGGAGCGTTTCTTTTTAATATTTACCGAAAAGGACTTCTGGCGGAGCTTTTTTCCGATTCACAGCAGGACAGAATAATCGAGGAATATATCCTCACCCCATTGGGAAATATCCGAAGCAAGCTCTTCCCCTTTGTGATACCTATCTATGCGGTCACAGCCGCAGGGGGATATTACCTCTTTCTAAAACTTTTCTCAAGGAGGGACGGATAAATGAAAGGGCTTTTATATAAAGAGCTTATTATTAACAGAAAAAATCTTATCTCCATATTGCTGGGGGAACTGGCTGTCTCCGCAATAATCCTCCTGCCCTCTCTCCTGCCCGTTGAGGGCGTTGATACCGACACAATCGCCGAGTTTACCGCCCTTATGAGCATTCTCGTGTTCATAGTGATGTTTTTGATAGCCGGAATGCTTGCGGCAGGCTTTTTTGAAGCGGACGAAAACAAACGCTGGGCGTTTTTCATAGCCTCCACTCCCGCTTCGGCGGCGGCGCAGGTAAGAGTAAAATACATCTGCACATTCACGGTATACACACTTCTTTTGGGCTATTGCTTTTTGCTGTCGAAAATAACCGAGGCAAGGGGAACGCCCGTCAGCTTCTTTGCCGCCCTTGCAATGTTTTTCCTGATGATACTTCTCCACGCCGCCGAATTTCCCTTTACAGTCCGTTTCGGGAGCAAGGCGGGGGGAATGGTAAAAACAGCCTTCGGCATGCTCGTCATGCTTATAGGGATAGAATATTTTCTCTTCGGGGACATAAGCGCATTCGAGGAAACGGACATAATAGCCCTGACCGAGCAACTGGGCAAAGCGGGAGTAATAAGCGGGGTAACATCAATGACAGTAACGGCGTTCCCGTTTTTCTCACTGTCCATGTATCTGTTCTCCTGCGTCATAAGCGAGAGACTGTATACCGGGGACTAATACAAATCCCTCATTGAATTATGGGATTAGTATTATATCGGCACTTCCTTAACTATTACCAGTTTTCCAGATCCTTCTCCGCCTTGGTCACCTGCATATACTCCGCCTGCAGCTTTTCCGGCTCGTAAAATCCCCTCTCGGCGGCTATCCTGCAAATCCCCCCGACGCTCGGTCTCCGCATTTCCTCCGGCGGGGTGTATACGTTCTCTCCCGCCGCTTCTGCAACCTCTTCACAGCCCTCTCCCGAACATATGATAACTTGCCCGCTGTCCGCCGCCCTTTCCCTCGCCTCTTTTGCAAGCTCGGTCAGTGGAATTATCCTATCGGCGCACAGCCTCTTTATCTCTCCCGAAAAGGAAACCTCGAAAAAAGCCCCGTAATATAAGTCCTGCCTTGCGTGCATAACAGCGCACACCGTAACACCGCAGAAATTCGCCGCAATTGCTTCCAACGCCGACACCCCATAGCAGCCTTTCCCCGACCCCATACAAAGCCCTTTTACCGCACCTATCCCTATCCGCAGCCCCGTATACGACCCCGGACCTGTTACGACCGCATATCCGTCTACGCCCGCTATTTCCTTACCGCACTCCGTCAGCAGCCTTTTTGCCATCGGCAGTATCACCTGCGAATGCGCCCGCCTTGTGAAAACGCTTGTTTCCCCCATCAAACGCCCGTTCTCCCACACTCCGCACGCCGCATATTTCCCCGACGTATCCATTCCCAGAATAAGCATTTTTATAAACACCAACTTTGCATAAGCGATTTACGGCTTTTTCCCCGCCGCAACGGCATAAATGCCGGGAAAAAGCCTCCTACATACCGATTGTAATTTGCCTTTCCCCGCCTTCGCCGGAAAGTTCAATAACTATGGGGCTGTACCCTGTCAACATCTCTTCAACATTCTCCCACCACTCAACGCAGATGACAGAGCGGCTGTCGAAATAATCGAAAAAGCCCGTACTTTCCAAGTCTTCCCAGCTCCCCACACGGTACATATCGAAATGATAAAGGGTAATTTCCCCCGGATATTCGTTGACTATGGTAAACGTGGGGGAGGACACGGGAGCCGTTATCCCCAGTCCCCTTGCTATTCCCCTTGTCATGGCGGTTTTCCCCGCCCCCAAGCCACCCTTGTAGGCGATAAGCTCGCCCCCTTTAAGGCTTTTGCCTATCCTCTCCCCCAACGCTTCCGTTTCTTCCGGGGAATGAGTGTGAAATGTTTTTTTCATATTCTTTGCACCAACCGCAGGAGAAATATTTTTAAGCAGCTTCCTATTTAAGGCATTTTCCCCGCCATAGGCGGGGAAAATGCCGCCCAACCGATAAGCTGTTCCCCAAAATGCTTTTTAAAATTATGATCCTTTTTGCAGTCGGGGAAAACCGCATAAATCGGTATGTATGCGGCGGCTTACTTTAACTTCTCCACCTCGTCCAGCATTTTCATAAGATTATCCACGTCCGCCGCCGTGTCCATGAGATTTTTCAAGCGGCGGGAAAGCTCCTGTTTTTTTTCGTCGTCGGTAAGAGATGTTTTATCGGTTTCCGGCTGAATGTCTTTCTGCGGAAGTTCGTCATCATCGGGCGTATAGTAAAAATCCGCAAAGCCGTTCTCCTCGCCCTCCTCCTCGGCGGCATAGCCTAAGGAATTAACGCTGTCGAGAATGGTGGTCTCGTCGATATAATCCATATATGAGGGACGTTCCTCATTGTCCGCCTGTTCATCGGCGTTATTATAAAGATTTGCGGGGGACATTCCGGCTGTCTCGTCCTCGTCGGTCTCCTCGGAAATGGCGGTGATGTTCATGGGAGAATACGCCCCCGACATCATAGAGGTTGTTTTCGACAGGTCTGTCACCGACATTATCCTGAACTTCTCGCAGAAAAAGGAAATATCGTCGTCTTCCAGCGACCGCACCTTGTAACGCTTCTTTTCCGAATACCCCAGCTTTTCCGTATTCACAATGTCAAACCCGAACAGGGGCGTGCGCACACCCAGACAGCCTATCTCAAACTCGCTGACGTTCTCGAATATCATCTCCGCACAGAATTTCACAGGCTCTCTGCAATACAGATTCATTCTTATAAAGGGGACTTTTACCCCCTCGCTGCCGATGCCGCCGTAATAGTTGAAGTCCCCGAAAGCGTCGAAATCATACCAGTAAAACTCCTCTGACAGATCGGTTATCTGCTCTATCCCGTAGACCTCGCTGAAATTTTTCTTAAGCTCGCAGTGTTCCTCTCTTATGGGCATCTGCTTGCGCATTCCCACGGGCATTTTCTCGAAGCCCATGCCCTCGTACCATTTTATCAGGCTGTCCTCGCAGAATATCTGCACGTTCATGGAATATATGCCCGTCTGGCAATAGTCCACTATCCGTTTGACTATCTCCGCACCTATCCCGTGCCGCCTGTAGTCCGTCCGCACGCATATGCCGCTCATGACCGCCGCAATAAGCCCGTCCGACGCCACATGACCCAGACCCACTATCGTGTCCCCGTCATAGGCGTATACCGAATAAAAGCTCTCATTGGCTTTTTTTATATCCTCGTCGGTGTACCCGTCGAGCATATACCATTTCAACGCCTTGTAAAGCTCCACAGCGTCGCCGGGGCGTTTAAGACTTGAACGGTATTCAATTTCCATAAAAACGCCCCCGGCAAGATGCAAGAGCAAAACATTGGATTTTCTTTGCGGTTCGGACTTTGAGAGACGAGAGGCAAGAAATGCCCGCCCGCTTGACTTGCAGTGCTTATCCTTGTAAATGCCTGCCCCGCAAGAGATATTGCCTTTACCGTTCCGGTCAATCATATGTATTGCCGCAGCTGTATATTTTTTGGCGGATAATCTTTTGCCGCCGCAGAATTAATTCCAAAAAAAATTAACGGTTTTCCTCAAAATAATTATTGTAATTTTTTAACCTTTAATTTTATGAATTTTAGACCTATAATTATTGTAACATATTTTTTCACTGCCGTCAAGGGCTTTTTGTAAATTTTTATTAAAGTTAAGCAGACAAAGATATTATACGAACTTGGCATACAATGCCGTTGCCGCTTCCGGGCTACTCGCCTTGCACCGAGACCTCGCTCATGCCTTAGCGGCAGCTTGCCTTTCCATATCCGCAGCCAATTTTTTGACTTCTTCAAGAGAAATTCCGTTAAGCTCGGATATTTCGTCAAAGGAATATTTTTTCCTTTTAAGCATATTGACAGCAGTAAGCCTTGCATGTTTTTTTATACCGAAAGCCTCAGCCTTTGCTGCAACTTTCCTGTTCATATCTTCCATAATCTGACACATATCATCATTACCTCCGTTCGTTTCCTTTATCGTGTGCGCCCGGTCGGCGAGAGGCTGCAAAAACATCTCCGAGGGCTTTTTGCATTTGAAATCGTGTACCAGTTTGCCTATAAGGTCATCGCCCTTGTAACTGCCGTTGACATATACAATATGCGAATCATCGCCGAAATGAACGTCCAGCTCTTCGACTTTGCGGTTCACGGTGTACAGGGAAAGTCCCTTGCCGAAATAGTCCGCCGAGGTGAAAAATATCACGTATGTCTCCGGAAGTTCGTCATACTCCTCATCGGTTACAAGGCTGTTTCCGTCAATAAGACTGCTGTAATATCTCGCCCGCTTTGGGTGCGCTCCGTCCGAGCGGCTTTGCACCTCGATATTATAGCGTGTGCCCTTGTCATCAACGGCGTAAATGTCTAAAATCGCCGAATGTCCCTGTATGTTCTTTAACGGCATCTGGATTTTCGAGTCGGTAACATGCAGGTCGTCCCGTTTCAGTATGATGTTCAGCACGAACTCTATAAGCTCCGGGTGACCGTTGAAAAACACAGTCATATATATGTCGTCCATAAGACGAAATTCCGGTATCTTTTCAAGCATTTCCTCACGGGTAATGACCCCGCCGTAACCGTCCGTGTCAAAATCGTCAGACATTTCTTCCTTTTGGGGTGAACAAACCATTGTCAACACCTTCTTTGCTTTATCCTAAAAATATTATATCATATTTTTCCCGGTATGTCAAGAAAATTTCATAAAATAAGCCGTTTACCCGGTCGGTTTCGGTGCGGTTTTTCCAAGGCATGTATCAAGGAAAATACCTGCAGCAGTTATCCCCCGCCGTTCACAACAAACGCCGGGGGATAACAACTGTTAACTGTTAATTGTTAACTATCTATTACTCTACCGCACTGAAATAAACCACCTTGCTCTTGAAATCTCCGTCAAGGATAACGTTTATGCCGCAGTTCATGAGAGCAGCTCCCGAATGAATCTCGCCTGTGTCGTGGTTCTTGTACATCTTCTCCGGGGCAAGTCCTTTGAGCTTTATGCGGCGGCTGTGATAGTTGGGGCGGGCAAGGATCTGCACAAAGGTGAATACAGCCTCGCTTTTGTCCTTGGCGGCAAATACCCATGCGTCCCACATATTGTCCTCGAAGACGTTGCCTATGCGGTACTGATCCCCCGTGCGGATAAGGGGATTGTATTTCTTGAACATCTCTATCTGACCGGGTATCTTGTCCCTGTCCTCTTGGGGAATGCGGGTAACGTCCAGTTCATATCCGAATGTTCCCACCATGGCAACGTTTCCTCTTGTTTCAAAGGGCGTTGTCCTGCCCACGGTATGATTGGGGCAGTCGGAAACATGCGCTCCCATAGCTGAAGCGGGGTAACAGATAGACGTGCCGTGCTGAATCTTCAGCCGCTCTATGGCATCTGTATCATCGGAAGCCCATATCTGGGGGGAATAGAAAAGCATGCCCGGGTCGAACCTTGCGCCGCCGCCGGAGCAGTTCTCCAGAAGGAGCTTGGGATAGTCGCTTGTAAGCCTGTCCATTACATCGTAAACGCCCAGTACATACCTGTGCCACAGTTCCCGCTGCCTTTCGGGCGGCAGGGCGACAGAACCCACTTCCGTCAGCTGCCTGTTCATATCCCATTTGATGTATTCGATATTGGCATTGTCGAGAACCTGCCGTATCTGCCCGTAGATGCAGTCCCTTACTTCCTTGCGGCTGTAGTCAAGAACATACTGCTGTCTCGATTGTGTCATGGGAAGCCCCTTTATGCTGATAGCCCAGTCCGGGTGAGCCTTGTAAAGCTCGCTGTCCGGGGAGACCATTTCAGGCTCGAACCATATGCCGAACTTCATTCCCAGTTAGTTTACCTCGTCTGCCAAATGACCCAGTCCGCCGGGTATCTTTTTATCGTAAACGAACCAGTCCCCCAAAGAGCTGTTGTCGGAATCCCTGTGACCGAACCAGCCGTCGTCCATAACCAGCATTTCAATGCCCAAGGAAGAGGCTTCTTTTGCAATGTCAATGAGCTTGTTCTCGTCAAAGCTAAAATAGGTAGCCTCCCAGTTGTTTATGAGTACGGGGCGGCGTTTGTCTTTGTATTCCCCTCTTATCAGGTGCTGCCTGTAAAGGTCGTGGAAGGTGCGGGACATTTTGCCTATTCCTTCGCTTGAATACACCATTATTACCTCCGGGGCTGTAAACTCCGCCCCCGGTTCCAATCTCCATGAAAAGTCGTAATGGTTTATCCCCATAACAAAGCGGGTGCGCTTATGCTGGGTGACTTCCGCCTGCAAAAAGAAATTGCCGCTGTAAACGAAGTTGAAACCGTATGCCTCGCCGCTGTCCTCATCGGCGGTGTGGGAAACAAGGGCGGCAAAGGGGTTGTTCTGATGAGAGGATTCGCCTTTTACCGAATCCACTCCCTGCTTGCCGTGGTGCAGCCTGCACCGCTCCATTACCCTCTCTCTTGCCCATGAGCCGTTAAGTGTGATAAGGTCATACTTGCAGCTGTCAAGGTCGACGCAGGCGGACATTACCCGCCTTATATCCACATACTCGCCGCCGCCGTTTACGAGCTTTACGCTCCTGGCGATAACGTCAAGGTCGGTAAACACCGTGTAATAAAGGACGGCTTTCAGCCCGGTGCGCTTGTCTTCCAGAGTTACAGCCAAAGTTTGTGCCTCGCCCTCCTCGGCAAAGGTGGCGGGCAGACGTATATCGCAGTCTTCCAGCTTCTGGTGAAGTTCCGGCTTGCCGGGGATTATCTCATGGGAAACATACCGCAGGTCAAGAGCGGACATGCCCTTGTTATCCATAAGCATTATCGCAGGTTCTCTGTAGTCCCCTA
>JAMOZU010000229.1 GCA_023667745.1 Ruminococcus sp. | reverse complement strand
ACCCCCCCGCCAGCATTCGACAACTCCCCAATCCCCTCACATTTCATTTTTCTCGTCCAACCTTTTCGTCAAACTTTTCCCTTACCGAACTTTCTCCCACCAAACCTCCCCTACCAAACTTCCCCGCTGTCTGCCGCCCCTCATACTGACCCACAACCCCCGCTTATTCGTCATTTCTCCAACTCCCCCGCCAACTATTAACTATTAACTATTAACTAATCGATCTCCTCCAGCATCTTCATCAGCTTATCCACCGCCTCGTCCTCGTCATCGTCCGCAGCGAACGCCCCGTACGCCCGGCCCAGCAGCTCCAGCGCACGCAGCTTGTCGTACAGCTTCACCTCTATTCCCTTAGTCCCCGCCTTTATTGAGCAGACCGCCCTCCTGCAATCGCAGCTTAAGCTGCCGCTGTCGGTCACTGTCAGCACCTGCCCTTCCCCCGGCACATCTTCCACCCTCACATACTTGGTAAAATCCGAAAACGCAATCGCCGCAATTTCCGCCATTATCCTCTTCTTGCTTATCCTCTTCATCTCACACCCACCATTCACAATAATTGTCTTCCACATACTCCCTAAGTTCAAACCTGTATTCCTTCAAAAAATCCCTCACAATATCATCCTTGACCCTCGCACACAGCTCGTCAATAAAGCACTCCCTGCACATACCGAAATGGTCTCTCTCCCTCACGCTGATATTATCCCAGCATACCGGGCAGCTGCAAACCGTCATCTTGCTCTCCTTTCTTTTCATACCGATTTTCCTCGCTTCTCTCCTTCCCTCTTTGCACATTCTCTCCTGTACATTCTCCCCTTGCTCATCTCCCCCTTACACATTGTCCTGTACACTCTCCCTCTTGCACATTCTTTCCTTGCACGCTTGCCCCGCATATTCCCCACGGCACAATCTCTCTCCCACACATCACCCGCCGCACATTTTATCTTACACAATTTTCATAACCGTTTCCCAATCAACCCTTCCCCAATCAACCTTTCCAAAACCAACCCTTCCCTATCAACTTTTCCCACCGATTATCCTTTCGCCTTTTTCACTCAACCTTCCCCACAACTTCCCTTACTCTCACTTAAACCTTTTCGATCTGTTTCCCCCACCGATTTTTCCTGCGGATTGTTTCAGCCGAATTTCTCCGCCAATTTTTTAGCATTTTTCCCTTGTCTCCCCAATTACCTTTCTCCACCGCTTCCCACTCCCGATAAAGCTCAATGCAATCACTCTTCCCTTTTTGCTAATTTAATCATACCACACATTTTCCTCCCTGTCAATACTTTTTGACAAATTTCTTTGGCATTTCGCAATTTTCTGCATAATGCACAAAAAACACACCCCCAACCTATCGCTTTTTCACAATGCAACCAAACTCGCTCTTCCGCAACTCCGCTCAAACACTCTCCGCACCTTTCCTCAACCTCGCCGCGCACTTCCTAACCAAGCTTCACGCAATTCAATCCCCCGTTTTGCTCCCCTGCAATACCATAATACCACACATTTCCCCGCTTGTCAATACTTTTCAACAAAATCTTTACGCATAACGCAACATTCTCCCATTTGCACAAATCCTCCTTCAAAAATTTGTATACCCTGCACTATGCAACATTATAAAATTCCATTTTGCAATTCACCCCCGTTTCACTCCCAATTCCCGCACACCTCTCTCCGCTCACAATATTCACAGCGCAATCCCGCCCTCTGCCCGCAGCTAAAAAAACCCGCCTGCCCCGACAGTGCAAAACGCACTGCCGACGCAGACGGATTCTTTCGTCCTATCTCTTATACTAATCCCCATTAGAATTATGGAGATGAAGCCGCCGCAAAAAATTTGCGTATATGATTTTTGGCGGCGGCTGAATCCCATAATTCAATGAGGGATTTGTATTATTGTCAGTTTCTCTGACTTTTGTCCTGCTCGTTGGAGCTTTTGCCGTTCTTGCTGTCCTGATTTCTGCTGTCGGAATTTTCGCTGCGGGAATTTTTCCCGTTGTTATTGCTGTTCTGATTTTTGTTCTGATCGTTCATAATCTTAAAATCCTTTCCGAAGGACATTCGGCTGTCCTTCATCAAGAACTATTATCTCCCCATTCCCCCAAAATATACACCCCTCAAAAATTTCTCACACCGCAGGAAATATTTATGCACCGAAAAGCAAACTCCTCAAACACCCTCACCGGCTTCTCATCAATCTTCTTTCGGCTGTTCTGCTTGTACAGATCCATAGTGCAGTCCAACAAATCGCACTCGGCATTCTCCAAAAGAGACGGTAACCCCCCGCATTTTTTTCACCGATTATTCTGCGGCGAAGCTCCGGCCTCCGGCCTCTCGTGTGAGCGAAGCTCACATCTCTCTAACCTCTTACCTCTAACATCTAACCTCTAAATCACATATTTTCCACCGTCTCTATCCCCAGCACATACAATTGCTTTACCAGCACTTCCCGCACCATCGCCGACAACGCCAGCCAACTTGCCCGCTTGTCCCCGTCGGGTTCGTCTATAATGCGGTTCTCGTGATAGAAGCGGGAATAAGCCACCGCCGTCTTGTAAGCATTTTCGCAGATAATGTTGGGCGCATATTCCTTCATCGCCCCCGCATACGCCTCTCCCGCCGTAATAAGAGCCAACGCAGTCTCACGGTCGGCATCGTTGTACAGCCCCCGCAGTTCCCCCGTCTCCCCGGCTTTTTTCAGCACCGAGTTAATGCGGGAAACGGTGTACAGCAGGTATATCCCCGTCTTCCCCTCCGCCGATAAAAACTTGTCAAGGTCAAAGATGTAATCCTTCGAGCGGTGGTTGATAAGGTCGCCGAACTTTATCGCCGCCATGCCCAGCTTTGCCGCATACTCTTCTCTGTCCCCCGCCGCTACCTTTTCCGAATCGGTAAGCCTTGCAAGGGACGCACTTGTTACCGTCTCTATCAGGTCGGACAGCCGCATAACTCCCCCGTCTCTTGTCTTGTAAGGCTTTCCGTCCGTCCCGTTGATAGTCCCGAACCCCAGTATCGTAAGCCTTGTATCATCGGGAACAAGCCCCGCCTTTCTCGACAGGCGGAACACCTGCGTTAAATGAAGCTCCTGCCTGTTGTCCACCACATAGCATATCTCATCCGGGGCAAAATCCCTCTGCCGCTGAATAATTGTCCCCAAATCGGTGGTGGCATATGTGCTTGACCCGTCCGACTTCTGCACGATAACAGGCGGCATGGGAGCTTTGTCGGATTCTTCCGGCACATCTGCTATAAGCGCACCCTCGCTCTCCCTTGAAAGCCCCTTGCTTCCGAGAATTTCCAGCAGTTCCGGGATATACTTGTCGGCGTCGCTCTCCCCGTACCAGTAATCGAAATCCACCCCAAGCCTTGCATAGTTGTTCTTTAAATCGGCAACCGACACCCGCAGTATCTCTTTGAGAACAGCCCTGTAACCCGCCCTGCCTTTTTGCAGCTCATAGGTCGCAATATGAGCCTTCCTGCTGAACTCCTCGTCTTCTTTGCTTTTTGCGGACGCTGTGGGATATATTTCCCCCAGCATATCCGCCGTCAGTTCGGGAACGCTGTCCCTCTGCGGGTCGAACTCCTCCGAGAAACATTTCTCCCCGGGCATTCTCTCGTTAAGCTCCGCAATAACAAGCCCTATCTGCAAGCCCCAGTCCCCCAAGTGAACGTCCGCTATTACCTCATGCCCTATGACCCGTGCCAGCCGTTTCACGCTCTCGCCTATTATCGCCGACCGCAAATGCCCTATGTGAAGCGATTTTGCCACGTTCGGTCCGCCGTAATCCATAACGATTTTGCGGGGTTCGTTCGTAAGCGGTGCGCCCCCTCTCCCCTCGGCCGACATCTCCTTAAGGAACTTCACCATATACTCATCGCTCAATGTCATATTGATAAACCCCGGCTTCACCCAGTGAACGTCCCCGAACATTTCGTTCCCTTTGAGAATTTCCGTAACCTCTTCCGCAATGGCGAACGGGGGCTTATGATAGGTCTTCGCCCCCGCAAATGCCCCGTTGCACTGGAACTGGCACAAGTCCGGGCGGTCGGAGACCCCCACCGTCCCCGGGATTTGGTCGTACCCCGCCTTTGCAAAAGCCTCCGTAACAATTTCCGTTAAAGTTTCCGTAATAAGTTTCATAATAAAAAAAACACTCCTAACAAATGCAGGCGTTTTTCCCCGCCTTCGGCGGGGAAAAAGCCTTAACTTTTTTTCTCTTTGGCTATCCTCATGACTTCCACGTAAATTCCCGCCACCACCGAATAAAGCTCCGGGGGGATTCCCTGACCCACGTCGAGCATGGTAAGCACTGCCGCCGTGCTGTCGTCACGGTATATGGGAACGCCGCTTTCGTCCGCCAATGTGACTATCCTTTCCGCCACATGCCCATGCCCTGCCGCAATGACCACCGGGCTGTAGTCTTTTTCCGGATTATACCTTAATGCCACCGCCGACTTGCTGTTGTCCTTT
>JAMOZU010000228.1 GCA_023667745.1 Ruminococcus sp. | reverse complement strand
GAACCTATTATATCAACTGTCCCGCTAAAATCGGGATATACCGCCATTCGGAAAAGGGCGTGTATCTTATCGACAGCGGCGGCGATAAAGAGGCGGGGCGGAAGGTTCGCAAGCTGCTTGACGAAAAGGGCTGGACTCTTACCGCCATAATCAACACCCATTCCAATGCCGACCATATCGGCGGCAACCGCTATCTTCAGCAGCAGACGGGCTGCAAAATATTCGCCAAGGGCATAGAGGCGGCGTTTACCGAAAATCCCCTGTTAGAGCCTTCCTTTTTGTACGGGGGGTACCCTTTCCGTGAACTGCGGCATAAGTTTCTGATGGCGGAGAAAAGCCGGGTACTGGACGTTTCCTCGGCTGAGTTCCCGAAGGAGCTTGAAATTATTCCCTTGCCCGGGCATTTTTTTGAAATGATCGGCATTCGCACGCCCGATAACACAGTCTTCCTTGCCGACTGCGTAAGCAGCCGCGAGACCCTCGATAAATATAAGGTAACATTTATTTACGACGTTTCGGCGTATCTTGAGACCCTTGATATGATAACAACACTTGAAGCCGACCTCTTTGTCCCCGCCCATGCGGAAGCGGCGGCGGACATAAAAGAACTGGCGGATATAAACCGCAGGGCGGCGGAGGAAATTTCCCTTTTTATACAAAACGCTCTTGCAAGCCCTATGACCTTTGAGGAACTGCTTAAAAACCTTTTCGATTCATTCGGACTTGCTATGAACTGTCAGCAATACGTCCTTGTGGGCAGTACCCTGCGTTCGTATCTTTCATGGCTTTACGACAGTAATATCATCACAGCGGGATTTGCGGAAAACCGCCTGCTGTGGAAAATTTGTGAACAGAGGTGACAGCCTTTGACAGGCATATTTTTCGAGCATATTATCGAGGGAGCGGAGCAGATGGGCATTCCTTTGCAAGCAGCTCTTGAAAAAGTCCGCCCGATGGGCTATGAAGCCCTTGAATGCGACCTTTGGCGGCTGGCGGACAGGCAGATGAAAATAACTTTTGATGACAGCGGACTTAGCGTTGTCTCCCTTTATCATACCTATGACTTTCCTCACGAAACTTCCCTTTCCGCAAGGGAAAAATACCTTTCCCACCTTGAAACAGCCGCATTTTACGGAGCAGGGAAAATTCTCTGCGTGCCGGGGTTTATCGAACGGGGAGACAGCGAGGAGGACTGCATGAAACGGACAGCCGAGCGGCTTTCGGAAATGTGCGCCGAGGCGGCGGGATATAACATCACCGTCACCATCGAGGACTATGACGATATAAACTCCCCCTGCTGCACTGTCTCACGGATAGACTTCCTGCTCAAAAACGTCCCCCCGCTGATGTTCACCTTCGACACGGGAAATTTCGCCTATGCCCTTGAAGATGTTCGGGCGGCGTGCGAGCGGTTCTTTCCCCGTATCGCCCATGTTCACCTGAAAGACCGCCTGCACAGCAATATGCCCCTGCCCAATCCCAAAGCGGATTTGTCCGGAGAGAATATGTACCCCTGCGCCGCGGGAGAGGGATATATCGGGATAGCCGATATTGTGCGGCAGCTTCGTTCAAAGGGGTATAAGGGGGACTGTTCGGTTGAGCATTTCGGGGCGGCGGATCAGTTTAAGACAATGGAAAATTCCCTTAAAAATCTGAATAGTTTTTTGGCATAATGATTTGCCGGGCAAATGGCAATTCAATAAAATTCAAGTTTTACATTTCTCCGTGCCGAGCGGTGTTTTCACTGCCGGAGGCGGGGGAAACACCCAAAATCACATTTTGTAAGGAGGTAACTCTCATGACCGATCTTGAAAACCTGAAAAATATCTGCGCACAAGCCGCCGGCGGCAAGCTGTCTCCCAAGGATTTTTACGAAAAACTCAAAGAGATAGCCCAAGCGCAAGAGGAAGACAGCGACCTTGCCTGCCTGCTGGAGGACGCTCTTATGGACATGGAAATGGACGGCAGCCCTGCCGCCGCAAGAGAGACAGCCAAAGGCATAACGGAGGAAATAGATGGACATTTTTAATGATTCATTTGCCGCCCTGATGAAAAATTACGAATGGGAGGCGGCTAAGACGGACGGGAAACTTATGCGCCGAGCCGCCGACAGGGGCATCATAGCCGCCGACAAAGTGCGTGTAAAAGGCTTCGGCTATACCATAGAGGGAGCGGAGAGGGACGAGTTCGTCAAAACCGATGACGTTCCCACCATAACAGCCTTCGAGGGGAAAACCAATATCCTGCGGATAAACGACCATATCGGCGGCGAATGCACTTTCGCTCTTGCGCTCATATTTACCAAACGCTTTGCGGGGCGGCTGCGTCAGCGGTTTGACGGAGTGGTTTTTGAAACGTCGCTGTCGGTAAAAGACGAGGGATATTTTCTTACCTTTGTCCGCTACCGTTCTTATGAGGGTCACTTTTACGGCAACGAGACCGATGTGAAAGCCCTGCCCTATCCCTTTGGGATAATGCTGGGGTGCGTCAAGCTGAAAATGACCCCCTCGGTCGACTGCCTTAAAGTAACTGCCTTTGACGAGGAGGGAAACCCCTGCAATGTCCCCGAAAATGCCCTTCCCGCCAACGTAAGAGGGGAGCTTATTAAACTGTCCCCGGAGGAAAGCGGCAGCGGAAAATTCGAGGCAATGTATTCCTACGCCTGCTGCGGCGAACAGGGGCGGGAGGTCATGAATGAGGAGATTCCCGAAATAAAGCGGTTTGCGGAAAATATGGGGTTTGAAGTGATACAGCCGGGGAAAATATGAGGTGATAATATGAATGTCGGCGGCGATAATTCGGTGACGATAACCGAGCTGCAAACTATTCCCGATGAAGAGGCATTTTCCCTTTCGGAAGAATTGATAAGGGAATATCACGAGGTTTATAAGGAGCTTGCAAAATGAGAGCTTTTGGTAAACGTCAGATACTCTTGTTTCGGAAGCGGCTTGTTGAAATTGACGGCGGTGAACAAGTAGTGCATGATGAGACCCCCAAAAATCTTACGCAGGAGTTGTGCGAACAGGAAGAAAATATTATCGCTTCTGTTGAAGATGTAATAGCCGTTTCGGAAAAGTTTCTTAAAAGGAACAAAAGAATACATGAGGAACTTACAAAATGATAAGTCTAAAGCCGCCGTTAAAAATACGGGGTGTCTTTTCCCCGCCGCAGGCGGGAAAAGACATAAACCGACCACCGAAAGGAAGTGTATATAAAATGACAAAAGTCCTTATATGGAACGAATTTATCCATGAACGTCAGCCGGGGCGGGCGGCGGAAAACTACCCGAACGGCATTCACCGCTGTATAGGCGACTTTCTCGAAACCGCCGGGGACATCTCCGTAAAATACGCCACCCTCGATATGGAAAACCAAGGGCTTGCCGAGGAAATTTTAGCGGACACGGACGTGCTTATCTGGTGGGGACACCGGGCGCACAACGACGTTACCGACGGGAACGCCCAAGCCGTCGCCCGCCATGTAAACGGCGGCATGGGCTTTATCCCCCTCCACTCCGCTCACCACAGCAAGCCTATGAAGCTCCTTTGCGGCACTTCCTGCAACCTGCGCTGGAGGCACGGCGACCGTGAACGTCTCTGGTGCGCCGCCCCCGCCCACCCCATAGCAAAGGGCGTGGAACAGGGCTTTTTACTGCCGGAAGAGGAAATGTACGGCGAGCCCTTCGATATTCCCGCACCGGACGAAACGGTCTTCTTAGGCTGGTTTTCCGGCGGAGACGCATTCCGCAGCGGAGTGACATTCAGGCGGGGACTGGGGAAAATTTTCTATTTTCAGCCTGGGCATGAGGAATACCCCATATATAAGGACGAAAATATCCGCCGTATAATCCTCAACGCCGTTTATTGGACGAGCGCACAGGGGCGGGAGCATATGGGCATTCCCTGCGTAAAATCGGAGCCGCTTGAAATATGACCTATTTTTTCTCCCCCACGCACACCACCGCCGCATTTTTCAGCCCATGTTCGGCAATATATTTTTTGGCATAGGACAGGGAATAGAACCGCCTTGCCGTTTCAAGGGTATCAACAGCCGCAGCGGCGGTGTATATATATTTATTTTTACCGTTCAGATCTATTTTGATAACATAAATCATAGTATCTTCCTTTCTTTTCGCCCGGCGGCTGCCAATATCCGTATCTTACATTCTATCACAGTTTCCGGAGTCTGTCAACGGATTCGGCAAAAAGAGAGTTTTTTTGACTAATAGAGGCAAGAGTAGTTAATAGTTAATAATTAATAGTTAATAGTTAGTCAGACGGATGCAAGCACGTAAAGGGAAGTATACAGCATATTTACGCACTTTACCGTCTATCAAGGTTGCAGGTAGGCAAGGTACGTATACGGCTATAGTCAGAACAACACCAAGCAACAGCCTAGGGGTGGGGTGAGGGTGAAGGAAAGGGGGGCGCGATGGCAATCCGCAGGTTGCCGGGAGAACCCTAGGGGAAGG
>JAMOZU010000227.1 GCA_023667745.1 Ruminococcus sp. | reverse complement strand
CATGAAAGGTGATCTATTGAGTTTGCCGCCAAGTGGAGCTTTCTTTTTCTGGGGCTTCTGATAAAGGGGGGAAGTGATGATTTTTACATAGCCGCCGCCGGGGGCATTCTTATGGGAGAGGCTGTCAGCTTTGTTTACTACGCAAAAAGCTATATTCAATGCCGTAATTGCTGCCGCTGTCCGCCTCCGGAAATGATACTGCCCACCGACACTGCAGGGGGCTACATCAGATGTTCTCTGCCCATACTTGTGAGCGGATATGTGCAAAATCTCCTGTCGACCGCAAACGAGCTGCTTGTGCCTGCGGCTTTGCTGAAATTTTCCGGAAACGCCTCGGATGCGCTGGCAGGCTACGGCTGCTTTGAGGCCATGATAATGCCCGCCATGTTTTTCCCCTCGGCTGTCCTTACGAGCCTTTCGGGGATAATCGTTCCCGAAGCCGCTCTTGCAAACCGTTCGGAGGACAAAGACGCAAGCCGTGAACGTCTGCGAAAGCTTACCGACAGTGCATTTTCCAAATGCTTTGCCTATTCCTTTTTTATAGCACTTCTGTTTCTTGCGGCAGGACGGCAGCTTGGGCGGCTGCTCTGCCCATCCGACCCTACCGTGGGAAATTCGCTTGTTATCCTTGCTCCGGTTATCCCCTTTATTTATATGGAGATAATTTTGGAGGGACTGCTAAAGGGCATGGGGCGGCAGAATTTCTCCACTGTCACATCTTTGTGGGAATACGCCGTGCGGATAGGCTGCGTGATAATATTTGTGGGAAAGATAGGCTTTCCGGGAGTCATCATCAGCTATTACGCAAGCAATATCCTGAGCAACCTTGCAAGGATATGCGCCGTATGCAGGGAATGTTTCCTCAAATTCGATCCCGTACGGTTCATACTGCTGCCTCTTCTGAAATGTGCGCTCTGCGTGGGTTGCGGAGTCGGAGCGGCAAACCTTGCTCATGCACAAAATTCCGGGGACATTGCCTTTCTTGCAATGGTGATACTGACATCTGTCAGCCTTTTTGCAGTGGTTTTTTCGGGGTTCGGGAGAAAAGCAGCGGTGATCGGTTGACAACAGTGACTCTGCTTTTTCGATAAAATTTTATAATTTAATAAATAATACGTTGACGTTTAATAAATTGTGTGGTATAATAAATTTAGGGAACTGTTCGTTTAATTTTTCCCTCTGTCAACAGCGGGAAAAAAACGGCATATGATCCGAATTTGATCGGATTTCCTTTAAGACAAAAAAACGAAAGGACAAAGAATATGACAGCCTATTACATTCTTATCGCCCTTATTTTCGGGCTGGCTGTGCCTACCTGCTTTATAAGACCGACCGATAAAAAAAAGATACTGTATGTTTGCTGCTGCTTCGGCTTTATGCTGCTGATGATCTCTTTCAGATACGCCACAGGGAACGACTACAACAACTATCGGCGTTACCTTTACAGCGCAGTAAACAATAATATGTCCGTCAAGGATATTGTAAACAGCTACTCCTTTGAATGGGGCTATTCCGCCCTGATGTATGCCGCCGGAAAAATATTCCCTCCGGGCTGTGTCTATCTTGCATTGAATATAGCCTGCGCCCTGCTGACACTTGTCCCTGCCGCCTGCACAATAATGAAATACAGCAAGATGCCTTGGCTGTCTGCTTGGCTTTATGTTGCCATAACCATTCTTTACAACGGCATGAACTTTACCCGCCAATCCATAGCGGCGGCGATAGTGTTTTCCGGGTATGGCTTTTTTGTGAACCGTAAGCACTTGGGCGTGCTGGCGGTCATTCTCATGGGTGCGCTTTTCCACTACTCGGTGCTGATAATGATCCCGGTATATATAGTCTCTCTTATAAAGCCCAAGCCGCTTTTTTTAGGGATAGTCGGAGGTTGCGCTCTGTTGGTGTTCATATTTTCAAGGCAGCTGCTGGAATTTACCCTTACGAAATTTTTCCCCAAGTATGCCCACTACCTTGACACCATCTACCTTACAAGAGGGCTTTCCCCAAAGTTTCTCATAGTCCCATTGGTGATGCTGATAATTATAATGACAGCTTTTTTCTTGGGCATGAAGAATAACGGACAAACAGCCCAGATACATGTATGGTTCATCTTTATTAATTTTCTCATATGGCTTTTCATTGTAAAGCATTTTATTGTGGAACGGTTCACATTGCCAATGTATATCTTCACTCTCATTTCCCTGCCGGAGGCTTTGGACTTTTACCGAAGCTACTGCGGACAACTGGCGGAGGAGCTGAAAAATTCAATGAAGGAAAAGAAAAAACGAAAGGGCGGTTCGGGGCAGAGTACGCTTAAAATAAAAAAACTTATGTCGAAATATCTGTTCGGCGGGGTAACGGCAGTTTCCCTTGCAGTCACATTTTGGTATAACTATTTTTGCGTTGGGGAAGGGGTACACGGTGTGTTTCCCTATAAATCGCTCTTTTACCCCATGTGGATAGGCAGGAGCGAGGTAAAGGAAAAGCTAGATAAAAACCCCGGTCTTATATATGTAAATCTTGAATTGACGGAGTTTTCCTATTTAATGAAGTCGAATAATTACACGGTAGTGGCTGCGGTAAACGGCGCAAACAGAAGCAGCATGGAATTTATGCAGGAAAGCAATTTAAGGAAAATCGGAATGGACGAATATTTCGACTGTACCGACGGCGAAAGTTTTATAGGAGTCTACAGCGGAAAAAAGGCTGTGTTTGAGCGTTCCTCGTCAGAAGAGCAGATAAGCGAGACATTCTCCCTTTACGACGGCAAGTATCTGGTAAAAGCCGTCAGCAGCGGAGAAAATGCGGAGGGACAAGCCTCTCTTACCGTCAACGGTTTTGAGTTTGTCACATCTCCGGAATCCGGGGGCGTGTTTTTCCTTGTATTCGATAACGACAGTCAAAAGCTCAAAGCATCCCAGGGGTATGCCAGCAGTACCATAGACTGCAATTATATACACAGCAACGGCTTCAACGGTTTGTATTATCAGGAGGGCTTTGAAGACCTTGAACCGGTGTACGACTGATAATGTAATACTGATTTAATGTGTTTTCCACGCCGCATGACATAATGTTTTTTAACTTATACTAATTCTGAAAAGCGATTTAATCAGTGTTTTTGGTAACCGTTAATTTTACAAAAGGGTGATAGGTTATGAAAAAGAAGGCATTGGCGGCAGTATTGCTCATATCCCTTTTTTCCCTTACAGTTTCCGGCTGCGGCGGCAGCGAAGAGGAGGAAGAGGGGACGGAGGCGAACGAGGAATATATTGCCGTTTACGAGGAAATAACCATGACGGAAAGTCCGCCGCCTCCGGAGGAAGCTGCACCATTGCCGGCGGCTTACAGCTACAGTTATCTTGACCATATCCTTATACTGGGGGACGAGGTCTGCGGAGGGCTTATCTCCCACGGGCTTATGGAAGAGGACAGCGTTATAAGCGTGGCGGGTGTGCAGACGGAAAGTCTTATGAGAACTCTGACCGAGAGGGACGTTACGGCAGCAAAGGCGGTGACACAGGCGGACAAGCCGTATATTTACCTGTGGACGGGCGTTCACGATATATTCTCCGGGCTTACCGCCGAGGAATACGGCGAAACGGTGGTGGAAGCTGCGGAAGAGCTGCGGGAGCAGAACCCGGAAAGCATGGTGATAATCCTCAGTATGACCCCCGCCGCCGAGACAAAGGGAGCGGGAGATACAATTGCGGAGTTCAACTCGGCTCTGCATTCCGCCGTAAAGGGCTGCCCGGACAGGTATATGATATACATGGATATTTTCAGCGGACTTGCGGACGAGAACGGCTTTCTTAAAGATATTTACGATATGGGGGACGGAGTTAATCTTTCAAGAGCGGGCTGCCGCAGGGTCATTAGCATGATAGAGGAGGAACGCTTTTACAACGACCTTTGCGGTGACGGCAAATACCGCTACATATACAAGGACATTTACTCCGAGCGGGGGGATTTTGAGATAACCGAGGGGAAAATTGCCTATCTCACCTTTGACGACGGTCCGTCAAAGCATACCCCGGAAATTCTGGATATATTAGCCGCCAACGACATAAAGGCAACTTTCTTCATCACAGGCTGGTGCATTGAGGGCAAAGAAGATACTCTCAAACGTGTGGCGGCAGAGGGGCATACGGTAGCCCTGCACAGCTGGAGCCACGATTACGAGCTTATTTACGAGTCCACCGAGGCTTTCCTGGACGACTTTGCAAGGGTCTACAACCGTGTCTACGACGTTACCGGGAAAAAGCCATGGGCATTCCGCTTCCCCGGCGGCAGCTACAACAACTTCAACCGTGACACCGCCGATGAGATAATCGCCGAAATGCAGCGGCGGGGATTTGCCTATTACGACTGGAACGCCGCCACTTCCGACGCTACCACCGCCGCTACATACGACAGCTGCATAGAATACCTTACCGACAGCCTTATTTACGACCATGCTGTGGTGCTTATGCACGACTCGCTGGAGCTTACTCCCCAATATCTGCAAGAGGTCA
>JAMOZU010000226.1 GCA_023667745.1 Ruminococcus sp. | reverse complement strand
GCCTTCGGACAGTATTTCCGAAACGGTCTCGGTAAAGGTCTCAACCGCCTTTTGGGCAGTCTCGTTTCCCAAAGCAAAAGCATTTGCGGGCAGCCCGTCAGCCGTATCAACAGCCGCATTGTCCCCCGCCGACATCGCCGAAACACCGCCGAACTCCCCGCCGGGAACATTCCCGCTGTTTTCACCGTAAACGGCTTTTACGTCTGCGGCAATATCCGTATCGGCAGTCTCGATCTTTTCGCCGGGAACTGTTGCTTGTTCATTCCCCAAATCAAAGGAAATTCCGGGAGCAATGAACACGGACATCACATAAGAAGCCGCCTCTTCCTCGCCTTTGGAGTCTTTGGCATTTTTCACGGACAGTGACTTTAACGCCAACTTTCCCGCCTGCAATGTCACAAACTCCAGCATATCTCCGGAGTCAGCCTCAAACATCTCGCCCTCGCTGTCGGGGAGCATAACGTTCCCCATGGCAATAGCTCCGAGAATATCCGCATATGCTTGCTTTTCATCAAGCAATACGCCCTTGAAAAGCTCATCAATTTCCCCCTCGGGAACATTCCCTTGGGAAATATACCTCTCCAGCAGAGAAATTACAGCCTTTGCGCCCTCGGCAGTGAACATCACATCGGGAGTCTCTTCACCGAGGCTCTCCAGCGCACCGTACAGCTCCGCCAAAGCCTTAGCCGCCTTGTCCGCCTCAATATCGCCTTCGGTAACATTCACGGAATTGACGTTATCGGGATTTGCGGTGCTTACAGCATTTTCAGCCATCGGAGAATCCGTCACAGACTGCATTCCCGAAACCTCCGCCGTAACATCTTCCCCGGCAAAGCTCCCGACGCCCGACGACGACTCCGCCATAACAGCTCCGAGAACAGCTCCGAACCCGCCGGGCATACCGCCGTCTTCACCGGAAACAGCCCCAAGACCCGCAAGAATACCGCCAATGCTGCCATTGCCCGCATTCACGCCGCTGCCGACCTGCCCCGGACACAACGCCTGCAAATTCAGAAAACCGCTCATCTTTTCCAACCTCCTTTCATGCGCAGCCTCATTTGACCTTGCCGCTTAATAACATCTATGTCAAACGCCGCCCCGGAAGATCCCCGGAACAACGAAATGACCCTTATACTTTTAAGGTATTTTCCCCGCCGAAGGCGGGGAAAATACCGCCCAATACCGGGATTTGAATGCCTCCGACAAGCTGTCGGCTGTTAACTGTTAGCTATTAACTGCCTCACCGCCGCTCCGTTCACATACTCCTCGATAAAATTCTCCTCGGACTTCTGAACCTTGAAGCGGTAATCCTCAAGCTGCTTTTCCTCTAATTTCTCCAGACTCTTGACTTCCTTTGATGCCTCCGTAACAACGTTCAGCTGACGGGCTATCTTTTCTTCCAGCTCCTCTATTTCCCGCTGAGTGTCCTCGATACGCATCTGCAGGACATTGTGGTAATTGGTGAATGTGAGCATATCCGCCGGAGAAATTCCCCCCGCCGCCTTTCGGTTGAAGTCGTCCCGGTTTCTCCGCTGCTCCGCCTCCAGCCCCGCTTTCAGCTCCAACGCGTCCGCCCTCGCCAGATTGAGAGCCGCCAGGTCGTTCTTCTCCCTGTCCAGAATCTGCCCCTTGTAATCAAGCAGTTTATCAAGAGTAAATCTGAATTTCTTCATAATTGACCCTCCTCATAAAAGCGGCATCGCCGGGACTCGCCTTACCTCTATCCAAACAGCCCCTGCCCGAATAACGAGCATTGACCGAACTCTTCTTGCTTCTTGGGCGTACGCTCCATTAACGCATTTCTCATATGTAACCGCCGCCCGAACCCCTCTTGCCTCTGTCAGCTGACTGCGGCTTTCATCATCTTCACCGTCTCCTCAAAGGAATACGCCTCGTCCGTCGCCTGCTGCAGGAATGCGTTTATCTTGTCTATCTTTTTGAGAGCCTCGTCAAGGGCATGGTTAGTACCCTTCTTGTAAGCTCCTATGGAAACAAGGTCTGCATTTGCGTAATAGGTGGAAAGGAGATTTCTCATCTTCGCCGCAGCGTCCTTCTGATCTTTCGGCGCAATTTCCGACATAAGTCGGGAGACCGATTCCAAAACTTCAATGGCAGGATAATGATTCCTCGCCGCCACCTTCCTCGACAGGATAATGTGACCGTCAATGATACCTCTCACCGTGTCCGATATAGGCTCATTGGTGTCGTCGCCCTCCACAAGGACGGTGTAGACCCCCGTAATAGAGCCGTTCTCGAAATTCCCCGCCCTCTCCAAAAGCTTCGGCATAGCCGTGTATATAGACGGCGTGTAACCTCTCGCAATGGGAGCTTCCCCCGTGGCAAGCCCTATCTCACGCTGCGCCATGGCGTATCTCGTAAGGGAATCCATCATCAGCAGAACATTCTTCCCCTTGTCCTTGAAATATTCCGCAATGGCAGTGGCGGTCATGGGGCATTTGTTCCTCATCATAGAGGGCTGGTCGGAGGTCGCCACCACAAGCACCGACCTTGCCATTCCCTTAGGCCCCAAGTCACGCTGAATAAACTCCAGCACCTCACGCCCACGCTCCCCCACAAGAGCGATAACATTGATGTCCGCCTGAACTTCCCTTGCTATCATTCCCAACAGCGTGGATTTGCCGACCCCCGACCCCGCAAATATCCCCATACGCTGCCCCCGCCCTATGGTCAGCAGCCCGTCAATGGCTTTAACGCCAAAAGGGATTATATCGTGAATAGCAGGGCGGGTAAGGGGATTTACAGGCTCACCCGCTATGGAATAGCTTTCGGTAGTTCTTATGGGCGCACCGCCGTCAAGAGGCTCGCCCACAGCGTTGATGATACGCCCCACAAGGCAGTCTCCCACGCCGACCTTCAGCTTGTCGCCGGTGTTATCCACCACCGACCCCGGACCTATGCCCTCAATGTCGGTGTAGGGCATAAGCATTACCGTGCCGTGGCGGAAACCCACCGCCTCCGCATAAATGTAATCGCCGCCTCTGCCCTCTTTGTATATGCGGCAGACATCGCCTATGTTGCACATAGGACCGCTTGCCTCAATGGTAGTGCCGATTATCTTTTCAATTTTCCCTTGACTGCGGTATAAATCCGCCGTCCTTACAGCATTTCTGATAGCCGGAAAATCCATAGACCGAATCGTTCCTTTTCCAAAACTCGTAAACTTTTTTTACCCTAATTTCACGCATTCCCTGCCGTGAAACCTTGCTGACTTCGTGTGAATAAAGCTCGCACACCTCTAGCCTCTAGCCCTCTAACCTCTAGCAACTAGCCCGGTAACCCTCCCCCGTCTTCATCCTCATTCCCCCCGCCGGAGCTTTTCATAATTTCCTTTAAAAACTCCAGTTGAGTGGGGATTGAAGCGTCTATTATCTCCGAGCCGTTGTCGAGAACGATCGTACCCTCCGGGGTATCCTCCGGCTCAAGCTCCTCGATCTCGATTTCGGGAATAAATGGGATAAGCCCCTTGACAAATTCCTTGTCGCTTACAAATTCCTTTGCCGCCTCCCCCTTGCACAGGGAGATTTTCAGATAATCGGAATTGCGGAAATTCTTCGCCGCATTCCTGCAGATCCTCTCTATCACCTTAGGGTCGGTCTTCAGCTCCTCCATGGTGATTTTTTTCACCATCTCCATAACGGTCTCCTGAAGTTCCACCTCGTTGGCAACATAGTAAGCCTCTTTTTTGGCGTTTATCTCGTTGATGAGAGCGGCGGCGGAGTCAAGATACTTCCTGCATTCCCTGACTGCCTCCGACTTTCCCACCTCGAAACCCGCCTCAAAGCCCTCCATTCGGGCTTTTTCTTTCAACTGGGCGCATTCATCGTCTGTAGCCTCGAAAATGGCACGGCTCTTCGCCTTGGCGTCCTCAATGAGCCTCTCCGCATTGGAAGTCCCCGACTCCACCAGGCGGTTGTACTCTGCGTCCATCTGCGCCTTGCGGCCTCTGATTATCTCATTGCAGCGCTCCGCCACAGCCTCGTTGAACCGCCTTGCCTCTTCCTCGGCATGCCTGCGCCTCTCCTCTTCCCTTATCCGCTCCAGTTCTTCCTTTGAAATTTTCGGCTCTTCCGGAACGTCCTCTTTTTCGGGTTTTTTCGGAGCTTTCTTTACAGGCTCGCCCAATTGTACGGGCTTTGTATTGTCAAAGTTGTAAACCTTGGATTTAACAATTTTAAGCAATTATTTCATCCTCTCCGCCCTTGCCGATAACAAGCTCGCCCTCTTCCTCCAAGTGACGGATAATGCCAACGATACGCTGCTGCGCCTCTTCAACGTCACGCATACGAATGTTATGCAGGTATTCGATCTCCTGCTGAATGGTGTCCTGCATTCTCTTGGGCATGTTTGCGTAAAGCACAGCCGCCACGTCTTCGTTGGAACCTTTGATAGCCACCGACAGGTCTTTCGTGTCGCACTCTCTGATGAACCTCTGAATGGACATGGAATCGAGCCCCAGAATATCCTCGAATACGAACATCTTCTTTTTGATCTCGTCCACCAAAGCAGGGTCTC
>JAMOZU010000225.1 GCA_023667745.1 Ruminococcus sp. | reverse complement strand
GGAATGCGTCGCTGACCACGGTAACGGGAGGCGTGTCTATAAACACATACTCGTAATGCTTCCCCACCAGTTCCAGTAAAAGCTGCATTTTTTTCGAGCTTAGCAGCTCCGCAGGGTTTGGCGGTATGGGACCCGACGTCAGCACGTCCAGACTGGGTCGGACTTTCGGCTTTATCACCTTTGCAACGTCGTCTGTTATCCCTCCGAGAACGGTCGAAAGCCCCGTCTTGTTCTCCAAGTCAAGCAGTGAGTGAAGTACCGGCTTTCTCATATCGGCGTCGATCACCAGCACCGACGCACCCATCTGAGCCATGGTTATGGATAAATTAAGGCAGTTGGTGCTTTTCCCCTCCGCAGGAGAACAGCTTGTTACCACCGCTATTTTGTTCTTGCAGGGGGCAAGGGAAAATATAAGGTTAGTCCTTGCGGTCTTGTAAGCCTCTGTTATAACGAACCGTGTATTTTCGGAAAGTACAAATTCCTTTGAACGGCTGAGAGGCAGCCGCTCCTGTGTTTTTTTAGCCATTTTTCAGTCCTCCGCTGCAAGAGGCAAGAAGAAAAGAAGCAAGAGGCAAGAGAAATAAATTCCCCGCCGAAAATACAAACTTTGCTTTTGCTTTTTGCCCTTGTAATTTGAGGCAAGAAGAAAAGAAGCAAGAGGCAGGAGAATTTGATCCCCGCCGAAAATACAAACTTTGCTTTTGCTTTTTGCCTTTGTAATTTATTGTACTTTTAGGGAATTGCCGAATTACCACTCTGCAACAGGCATTTGTAAAACCGGCAAATTTAAAAAAATGATTTGTTCGGCAATTCCTTGAATTACGTATCCTCGTCCTCGTCTTCCGGTTCGTCCGCATAGGAAGATTCGCCGTAACCGTAATCATAATCGTAATTGCTCTTGTATTTGCTGTTGTCGGCGGTCTCGAAATCCATTATTTCCGCAAAGACGGGAATTTCATATATCGCCGCCAAGTCGTCGTCTTCCCGGACTTTCGTGTCAAGCATTTCTATCAGCAAAAAGAAAAGATAACTGCCCAGAAGTCCTATGGCAAGCCCTCCCGCCGTAAACAGCCTTACGCTCGGAAACGTATGCTCCAGCGGATAGGTAGGCGGCGAGACCAGCTCTATAGAGCCGTTGCGTATTATCCGCCTGTACTCCTCCTGTGACAGTTCCACCAGCTTGTCCGCCACAGCCACCGAAAGTTCCCTGCTTGCGGTCGTCACCGAAATGCTCAGAACCTCCGTGTTGTTCCTCGACTCGACCCTTATCATATTTTCCATTTCCGAGTTGCTCCAGTCCGCCCCCATCTCCTCCCGCAGCCGCTCGAAAATATAATCGCTGGTAAAAAGTATCTGACAGGTGTTCACCAGTTTCTGTGCGGCGGAAATATCGTTGATGTTGATGGCTTCCTGATTTTTGTTTGAGGAGTTCTCCACATACAAAAGAGCCTCCGATGTATACTGCTTTTGCAGCACGAAAGCCGACAGCACAAAGCCCGCCAGTCCCACCGCCGCCATCACCGCAATTATCGGTATAAGCCTTACCCGCAGAACTTTGAAAAGTATCTGCAAGTCCAAAGTCTGTTCTTGTTCGTTCATTCGCTAAACTCCTTAAGAGTGCTGATTTAAGGCTTTATCCCCGCCGCAGGCGGGGATAAAGCCGCCTGTAAAGGAATTACAGCACATACAAATTTCAATAAAGAAATTTACTCGGTATTTCCTTAAATTAAAAATTTTCCGCATAAAATTTTCCCTGACGGACATTCCGATCTCACCCATCATCGGGACTTTTCCCGCCCGGACTTATCAGCCGCACTATCACCCATACCGTCAGTATGCCCAGCAAAGCTCCCGCCGAATCGATACCCACGTCCGACAGGCGCATAGTCCTGCCGGGAACTATGTACTGGTGCATCTCGTCCAACGCCGCATATACAGCGCAGACAGCCAACGCCGCCCCGCCCTTTCGTGAGATACGGTCTATACAAAGCATAACGCAATACGTCATTGCTCCCAACAGGGTATACACGCAGAAATGCGCCGCTTTCCTTACGAAAAAGTCCAGCTCGGTAACGATAAACTCCTGCTGCTCCCCCGTCAGTTTTCCGAACCGAAAAAATATCACCCTGCACAAAGCCCTTGTAACACGCCCGCTCTGCCCCAGGCTCACCCCCACATCTCTTGAAGAAAAGAGGAATATTGCAGCCATTACCGCCGCCGCCCCCGCAGCGGGCAAAATTATCCTTTTTTTCATTTAACGCACCATCTGTATTGTATAGATTAATTGTAAACTTTTTGTAAACGTCCCCGGAATCACCCTCGAAAACCCGCAACACTCCCCCACCAAATCATTTTTAACCAACCTGCCGATCCTTCCAAAGCCGCAGCACTTCCCGAACAAACCGCCGCCGGCACGCCTTTTTTACTCACCTTATTTATTATACTACTTTTACAGACGTTTGTCAATAGACTATTTTTTAACATTTTGCAAAATAGTATTTATTTTTGGAATTTAACATTTCGGCGGAGGTATCTTCCCCCCGCTCATAAATTTTCCCTGCCCCCGCTCCCCCTTTCGACAAAAAATCTCCGGGAGACAGGCTATAATTTAATCAAGGAATTGCAGACAAGTGTTTTACCGCTTGACAGCGGGAAAACAGCTAAACATACCGTTAAAAGGAGCTATTAAAATTGTACATATATGTCGACATTTTAATAATAACCAACATTTATGTTGATTTTCTCCTTATCAGTTCAACCGCCGCAATTACCCACAGCCGCCTTAAAACATGGCGGGGGATCGCCGCCGCCGTTCTCGGCGGTCTCTTTTCCCTCGTGATATTCCTTCCGAGGATACCGCCTTTGGGACTGGCGGCGGTAAAGCTGCTTTCCGCTGTCCCCATAGTCCTTACGGAGTTCGGGTATGAATCAAAGGAGATATTTATTAAGCGGATATTCCTGTTTTTTATGGCGAGTTTCATTTTTGCGGGAGCGGGCAGCGGGCTGTCATCGCTGCTGGGCGGCAGGGTAATGGTCAGCCGCAACGGCGTTGTCTACGGGAATTTCTCCATGCCCGTCCTTATCGGGTCAACGGTTGGGGCATATGCCGTGATACGGCTGTACAAAAGAGCGGCGGACGTTTCGGAAAAAGGCGGCGTTTACACGGTGACCGTCCGTGCGGACCGAAAGACAGTCAGTTTCAGGGCGTTGGCGGACACGGGAAACGCCCTTACGGACGTAATAACCGGCAAGCCCGTTATCATCGCCGACCGCCGTCTTATCACGGAACTTTTCGGGCATATCCCCGCCGAAGAGGAGCTGTGGGATATTCCCGAAAGTCCGCCCCAAGGGGGGACTGTCACAAAACACCGTCACTGGCGGCTTATCCCCTGCAAGACCGTTTCCGGGAACGCCCTTATCCCAATTATACGCCCGGACGAGGCGGCTGTCAAAAACGAGGAAACAGGGCAGATACGCTCGGTGGACATTTATCTCGGTGCGTCTCCCAACGACTGCGAATTTGCGGTGTTCAACCCGAAGATACTGTAGCGTTCCCTGCGTGTTCCGCAAAAAATAACGGCTGACGGCATACAGCCTTGCGGAACATTCCCCAAAGTTTCTCCGAAAAAAATATATCCTAAAAATACAGCAAAACATAAAATCAGCTTCATCGTTAAAGGCAGTATTTCTTGCCTCTTGCTTCTTGCCTCTTAAAGGTGAAAGCAATTCTATGTTTTGCTCTGATAAGAAGGCAGGTAACCGTTATGAAAATGTTAAATAAAATGTTACGTAAAATTTACATTATCCGCGAAAAAATCCTTAAAACGATCCGTCCCCATGGGAGAAAACAGCAGGGAGTATACTACATAAACGGTCCGGAGACGCTTCCTCCCCCTTTGACCCGCAGTGAAGAGGCGGAAGCCTTCGACCGCCTGCGTTCGGGGGAAACAGCCGCCAAGGGGCGGGAGCAGCTGATAGTTCACAATCTGCGGCTGGTGGTGTACATTGCAAAAAAGTTCGAGTCCACCGGGATAAACGTCGAGGATCTTGTTTCCATAGGCACTATCGGGCTTATCAAGGCAGTCAAGACATTTTCCCCGGAAAAAAATATCAAACTTGCCACCTATGCTTCCCGCTGCATTGAGAACGAGATACTTATGTTCCTGCGGAAAAATTCGCAGCATAAAAACGACATTTCCATTGACGAACCCCTGAACATCGACTGGGACGGCAACGAACTGCTCCTGTCTGACATCTTGGGGACGGAGGACGATATGGTAAACAGCCGCATCGAGGACGATGCCGAAAGGCAGTGCTGATAAACACCGTTGCCCGCCTGCCCGAACGTGAGCGTGTGATAATGGAAATGCGGTTCGGGCTGAAAAACGGCAGGGAGAAGACCCAGAAGGAAGTCGCCGACCTGATAGGCATCTCCCAGTCCTACATATCCCGCCTTGAAAAAAAGATAATCAAGAAGCTGAAAAAGGAGCTTGACAAACAGTTGAGCTGACGGCATAAGCCGGGGGTTTTTTCCCCCGCCGCA
>JAMOZU010000224.1 GCA_023667745.1 Ruminococcus sp. | reverse complement strand
TTCACCGCCGACACCCAAAGCACGCCATTCTTTCCACCGCTCCCGCCAACGACATTATCTCCCTTGGGGTGTTAAAGCAGGAGGGCGAGAACCGCACTCCCCCCAATGGGAACGTGCCAATGGCGGTATGGGCAAGGGGGGAGCAGTGAAGCCCGCCCCGCAGGGCGAATCCCCTGCCGTTGAGATAGGCTGCGGTTTCTTCCGGGGCAAAGCCGTCTATATTGAAAAGGACGATGGGAAGATACTCCGCTCCGGGGCGGCGGTATATCTTTACATAAGGGTTATCCCGCAGGCGGCTTATAAAAAGCCCGCAAAGGCATTCCTCACAGCGGCGGATATTGTCTATCCCCACTCTGTTGATAAAATCCATCCCCGCCCCCAGAGAAGCTATCCCCGGTGTGTTCACAGTGCCGCTTTCCAAGCCGTCGGGCAGGAAAGGGGTCTGCTCCAGGTCGGCGGAAGTACTGCCCGTGCCGCCCTCAATGATATGGTAAAGGGGGAATGCGCCGTCGGTTATCAGCAGCCCCGTGCCGCACAAGCCGAAAAGCCCTTTATGACCGGGGGCGCAGAGAATGTTTATACCGTCCTCTTTAAGGTTCACCCGCTCCGAACCGCACACCTGCGCTCCGTCCCCGATAAAGCAGATACCGTATTCCCTGCAAATTTTCCCGATAAGGCGAAAGGGTGTCAGCTGCCCTGTAACGTTGCTGCCGAGGGTGCAGATGACCGCTTTTGTATCGGGCGTTATAAGCCTGCGGATATTTTCGGCGGTCTCCTCCCCGTCCGCCGAAACTTCCGCTATGCTGTAGGAAACGCCGTATTTTGAAAGCTCGTATACGGGTCTTGCCACGGAGTTATGCTCCATATCCGTATGAATGACATGCACCTTTTCCCCAGCCGTAAGAAAGGGCATGAGAAAACCTTTCAGGGCAAGATTAATGCTGTGGGTGCAGTTTTGCGTAAATATCACGTTTTCGGGGGACGCCCCGAAAAAGTCCGCCGCCTTTTCCCTTACGCCGTAAACCGCCTCTGCGGCTTTAAGGGACATATTATGTCCGCTGCGTCCGGGATTTCCCCCAAGGCACGCAGCTGCGTTTACCGCCGCCCGGATAACTCCCGGAGGCTTCGGGTAACTGGTGGCGGCATTGTCCAAATAGACCAAAATAATCACCTGCCGGAAGCTATGGATCTGGAAGCAGGATGTAAGAGGCCAGAGGCCGGAGTTTGCTTTTGACCTTTCACCTTACCTCGCTTATACTTTTATACGGTATTCCCGCTCGTTCGAGGGTTTGGGTAATGGTGGGAGCGGAAGCGGCGGCTATTACCGAGAATCCGCAGCCGCCCGAATAATTTGCGGGAGTTCGCTTTACCTGCGCCCTGATACCCTCTCTATTCAAAACAGCCTTTGCCTTATTGGCATATGTCACCGAGGCAAAGGCGACGATGTGCTGTTTCATTTTTCCGTTTTCCTTTCATTGTTGATGACCGCCGTTCCCCACTTGTTTTCGGGAGAAATTACAGGGCGGTTATTACAGTATATTCGCAGGGGCGGGAAGTGGTGAATGCTTTAGTCAAAATCACCAAAAATCCGCCGTGACTATTGACAAATAAATATGAAATGGTGTATAATATTGGTATGAAAATACGCCGCATTACGACCGAATTTTAAATGAAGGGATAACAATGGATAACAAAAAAACAAAGGAACAAATGCGCCCCATACGCTTTCTGGTGATAAGTTTCCTGCTGCTGACGGTCATCAGCATAACCTCGTTCATATGGTTGGATCATTATATGAGAACGTCCGCAGAGGAAAGCGTTCATACCGTGGGCAGCCTTTACATGGAAGGCATGAGCAAACAGATAACATCCCATTTCTGCACTCTTATTGAAACGAGAATAGATCAGCTCACCAGTTTGGAAGACGCAGTAAACACCGAGGACTTCGCAAACACCGACGACCTTTACGACGACCTTATCCGCAGAGCCGCCATACGGAATTTCAACCATGTGGCTCTCTACTCCGAGCATGACGGCATACAGATGCTTTACGGCGAGGAGATAACCCTCCGTGACCCGGACGTGTTTTTCGAGTCCCTTAAAATAGGCGACAAAAAGGTAGCCTCCGGGGAAAACGCCCAAGGGCGAAAGATCGTGGTGTTCGGTGTAACGGGTAACTATCCCATGGAAAAGGGCGGCATGTCCCAGGCACTCATTGCGGCAGTGCCTATTGACACCTTTAAAAATATGCTCCACTCCGACCCGGGCAACGCTCTTATGTATTCCAACATTATCCGCACAGACGGCTCTTTTGTGGTAAGCGGCTTGAACGAGGACTACAGCGACTATTTTGAAAGCGTATATCTGCGCTACCCCGAAGACGACCCCGAAAGCATAGCAAAATACATAACCGAGCTCCGCACCGCCATGGAAAACAATCAGCCACTGGCAAAGGCTATGGAATTTGAAAAGGGGACTCAGCAGATATACTATTCCCCCCTGCCCTATTCCGAATGGCATCTTATAACCGTCCTGCCCTACGGCGAGTTGAACACCACGGTTGCCGACCTTAACAAACGCCAGACAGAGGCTACCATACTTGTATGCGTCGTCATTTTCATCTGCATTGCGGTAATATTCATATTCTATCTCAATATGGCGGCAAAGCAGATAAACGAAATAGAAAAAGCCCGCACCGAGGCTCTCGAAGCCTCTAAGGCAAAAAGCGTGTTCCTGTCGAATATGTCCCACGATATCCGCACTCCCATGAACGCAATTGTGGGAATGACAGCCATTGCCACGGCTCATATAGACGACAAAGAGCAGGTGCAGAACTGCCTTAAAAAGATAACCCTTTCGGGGAAGCATCTTTTGGGACTTATTAACGACGTTCTGGATATGTCGAAAATAGAAAGCGGCAAGATGACCCTTACGGAAGAAAGAGTGTCTCTTAAAGAGATAATCGAAGGAGTTGTGGGAATAGTCCAGTCGCAGATAAAAGCGAAAGGGCAGAGTTTCAACGTCCATATCGACAATATCATTTCCGAGGACATCTACTGCGACAGCGTGCGCCTTAATCAGGTGCTGATAAATCTCCTGTCAAACGCCGTGAAATACACACAGGAGGGCGGCACCGTAAATCTTTCCCTTGTGCAGGAAAATTCGGATAAGGGCGAAAATTACGTCCGCTGTATCATCACCGTCAAGGATAACGGCACGGGCATGACACCGGAATTTCTGGAGCATGTTTTCGATTCCTATTCAAGAGCCGACAGCAAGCGTGTCCACAAAACCGAGGGCGCAGGGCTGGGTATGGCGATAACAAAGCATATAGTAGACGCCATGGGCGGAGTTATCGAGGTGAAGAGTGAGGTAAACAAGGGGACGGAGTTCCGTGTTACCGTTGATATGGAAAAGGCGGACACCGATGAGGAAGAGATGATCCTCCCCCCTTGGAAAATGCTCGTGGTGGACGACGATGAGACCCTCTGCCGCACCTCTGCGGACGCTCTCAAATCCATAGGCATACAGGCGGAGTGGACATTGAGCGGAGAGACCGCTCTTGAAATGGTGAAAAAACATCATGCCAACCGGGACGAATATCAGATAGTCCTCCTTGACTGGAAGCTCCCCGGTATGGACGGCATATGGGTAGCAAAGCAGATACGGCGGATAGTGGGAGAGGAAATGCCCATAATCCTCATTTCCGCCTATGACTGGAGCGAGCTGGAGGAGGAGGCGAAAGAAGCGGGGATAAACGGCTTTATCAGCAAGCCTTTGTTTAAATCCACCCTTTTCCACAGCATAAAGAAATACATGGGAGACATCGATGAAAATGCCGAAAATGCGGAAGAAGCAGGCAGCAGCGGCAATGCCGAACTCAGCCTCAAAGGGCGGCGTGTGCTTGTGGCGGAGGACAATGAGCTTAACTGGGAGATACTCGACGATCTGCTTACGGACGAGGAGCTTATTACCGACTGGGCGGAAAACGGCAAGATATGCCTTGAAAAATTCGAGCAGTCACAGCCGGGATATTACGACGTTATCCTTATGGACGTAAGAATGCCCATAATGAACGGCTATGAGGCAACAGAGGCTATCCGCTCCCTTGACCGCCTGGACGGCAGGACGATACCCATAATCGCCATGACCGCCGACGCCTTTGCGGAGGACATCAAAAAATGCCTTGAATGCGGCATGAACGCCCACACCTCAAAGCCGGTGAATCTGGAAAAAGTGCTTGATCTTATGCAGGAATATATAAAAAATAGCGGAGCATTACACGAGCAGTAACGCCGCGTTGGTGGGTCTAGGGGGTCCACACTCCCTGGCGGGTCAAGGGCAGAGCCCTTGCGGGGTTCGGGGCAGAGCCCCGACGGCGTAAGCCGTCTGTCGATAACAGTTCCTTGCAAAGAAAAGCACTTCAAGAGCAAGTAACGCAAACCGCCGCCCGACCGCCGACAAAAGCGTTTTGAAAGAGGTCAGTAATACAGAACAACTAACAGCAACCAAGCAAGTAACGGTCGGGCGGCGGTGCGGCATAGAAATGCACGGCGTATG
>JAMOZU010000223.1 GCA_023667745.1 Ruminococcus sp. | reverse complement strand
AGGGAGTGTGAACCCCCTGGACCCCCCGCTGTGGCGTTATTGCTATTGTAAGACTTTTTCTGTTCGCTAACCCTTTCATTCTCTAGCCTCTAGCCCTCTTACCTCTAGCTTCTACTTTTCATTTTTATCGCAGTACGCTATCCCCATTCCCACAGTAGACATATAACATCTCCCGTAAACGTTCATATCTCCCGAAACAAACGCTCCGTTGCCCGTGCCGCCGAATTGGTGGAGATCGTCGTTTACTCTTGCCCAATTTTCGCCGTTGTCCTCGGTCATGTAAATGCCCTTAACATTCGAGTCCATAGGCGTGCCGTAAACATAGATAACATAAGGATCGCCCTCGTTTTTCGGCTTGCCCAGCCCCACAGCCTCGCAGTATTTGAGACCGGGAACAAGAGCCATATTTTCTCCCTTGTCGGCAGTGGTCAGCAGACCTGCTCCGCCGCCGGGGATATATATCTTCCCTTCCTCGTCCGGCGACACCGCCATACGGCTGTAGTTTGTCATGGTGTCATACTTGCGGGAGAATTTCTTCCCGCCGTCGGTACTTACGTAGAATACGCTGTTGGCGCAGGCATATACAGTGCTGCTGTCAACATTGTCCCCGATAAGATAAACGCTCTGACTGCCGATTATTCCCTCCACCTGCTCCCAAGTCTCTCCCCAATCCTCCGTGCGGTAAACGTAATAGGAATTTGAGGGACTCCACAAAAGGGTCTGCCCGTCCGCCGTAAGAGCGACTTTGCCTTTGTAGAACACCTTGCCCTCTTCGGGGGACTTGGTAATATCCGTCCATGTCTTGCCGCCGTCCTGGGAATAGCAAAGGAGCTGATTTGACTCATCGCCGCCTACTTTAGCCCATATGTCATGGTTGCCCGCAGCTATGGCAATGCTTGTGCATGAGCCTATCTGACGGGTATGGCGTTCGGCGGGGGTGAAAATATCCTCGTGAACAAAGCCGTCAAAGTCCCCCACAGCCGAAACAAGGGGATAGTCCTTATAGGTGACTATATCCTCGGGTACGGTCTCCTCAATGCCCCTGGATTCAAAGTAAAATTCCGGAGCGTCCGACCAGATATTGTCGCAGGCGAAAATGCCGTTGCCGGAATTTACCATAACACGGTTTGAATCGCCGCTGTCAACGGCAAGGCTGCTGCACCAGTGAATAGCCGCTCCCTCTATCCAAGGGATATTATTGGTTGACAGGGTGTATTTGCCGTCTAGGTCTTCCCAGTTTTCGCCGCCGTCGGCAGTGCGGAAAAATTTATCCCCGAATGCGCCGTTGGGCTGCTCCTTCCAGACCTGACTGGTAACAAGGAGCATATTGTCGTCGTTTTCCGGGTCGATAACAATGTCTCCCACAGTCCATGCAACCACCTGTATTTCCTCGGCTGAACCGCTGTCGGCGTTATACTTGTAAAGCGTACCCTTTGCGCTGTTCCAGGGACCTTCGTTGTTGCCGTAGGAAACGAACAGGTCGCCCGCCGAGTTAAGGTCGAACCTTTGGGGCATCAGCTTTTGCGCCGCTTCGGTTGACGGCTCAAACACATTCCATGTATCGCCGCCGTCCTCGGAAATGTAGATGTTGTCCTCTTTATTGCGGGAAACTCCCGCATATATCCGTGTTGTTTTCCCGCCCTCGTTTTTGTTGCCGTCAAAGAGGATAATGTTGATACCGTTGGCGTTGGGGGTGGAGGTAACCGGGAAGGACTCTACTTTTTCCCAAGTCTTGCCGCCGTCATTGCTTCGTATCATGCCTCCCGTCCTGCCGCCGCAGTATACTATGTCGGAATTGTTGGGGTCAACGGCTATCCTTTCGCCGTTGCCTCTGCCCATGCCGTTGCCGTGGACTTTTATCATATCCGTAACGTCAACAACGTCAAAATGCTCACCGTAATCGTGGGAGACGAATATGCAGGTCTTAGCTCCGCTGAAATATTCCGTCCCCGCCGCAAGATACAGGGTTGCAGCGTCGTTGGGGTCAACGGCAATGCCGTCTATCCCCAGAAGTCCCTTGTCGTCGTCGGACACCGAATAGGACAGGGACACCCACATATCTTTGTCCTTATCCCATCTGTACGCCCCGCCCACGTCCGTGCGGGCGTAGAAAAGCCCCGGTTCGCAGGTGTTGATTATTCCCGTAACAAAGCCGCCGCCGCTTATTGCCGCCTGCCCGTAGCTCCAATCGGGGTTTTCGTAAACGTCAGCCAAAGGGGCGTTTTCCCCGGCGGTATCCGTATCGCCGCCTTGTGTGACAGCCGAGTCCGGCTCATCGGCGGTATCTTCCTCTTTGCCGCAGCCGGTAAAGCTCATCACGGAAAGACTCATAACTGCAGCCGCAAAAAGAGCGGTCTTTCTTTTCACTGTCCTTTTCAACTTACGTAACACTCCTTTTAACGATATTTCGTTTTTATATTTTGCATAATTATCAGGCGGCTTTCCCCATGTCCTCATCATTCGGCGGGGGAAAGCCTCTAATCGGCATTTCATTAACTGTTTACTTGTCGTCCCACCTTATAACTATCCTGTCTCCCGAATGCAGGAGATCCATAAAGCTGGCGTCCCGTCCGTTGAGGGTAAGCACCATTTTGCCGCTTTCGGGAGGATTTGACAGGTCGATGTCCGCCAGTGCCATAAGCTCCAGAAATTCATGAGGCGAGCCGTCCTTTGTAGCGTCAAGAGTTATCTTCTTGGAATTGAGGAACACGCTTATTGCGCCTCTTTCGGGAGCGGCTGCGGCGGAAGCGAGATTTTCCGGGTTAAATACAGGCATATGCTCCTCGGACTTTGCCGCAGGGGAGGGTGCTGCTGCCGCTGTGGGCGGTTGAGAAGACAGCCCCGATAAGCCCGACAATCCCGAACGCGGAACGGATGGCATTGCCGAGGCGGCTGAACGTGAAGACATCGGGGCGGACGTTCCCGCAGACAATGATTCTCTTGCCGAGCGTGCCGTTGCCGAAAGCGCACTTTCCGCCGCATTGAAAGCCGCCAGCGCCGCAGGAGAAGCGGTGCGGTGAACTACCGGAGCGGAAACGGCAGGAGCGGACAGCGCATGTGGAATGTTCTCTGCCATTGCCTCTGCAGCCGACAGGGACATTGACGGCAAAGGCGCATTCCCTCTTGAATATACCGTACCGGTGGGCGGAACAGAGTCAGTGCTACCGAAAAGGGAGGTCTGAACGGGAACATTTCCCGTTGTGCCTACCGAGTGAGAGGCTGTTCCACCAACAGTCTCCGGAGAGAGAGTTTGCCCCGAGTGAAAAGCGTTTACCTGAGCCGCAAGGCTTGCCGCCCTGCCCGACAAAGGCGCACCCGATATGGGAGTACCCGTCAAAGCCGCATTCCCCGTTCTCATATTCATATCTGCGACCCCCACAGACCCTGCGGGAACGGCGTCCCCCTCACGCAGCGGCATATTGGAAAGAGTATCTACTGTCCTGTGAGCCTTCTCGTTCTTGCGCACATAGTCTCTTGCCCTGTTGGGAGCGTTTTCCTTTGACTTTCCGGATTTTTCCCTTGTGGTGAATGCGTCGTTGGGGGAAAGCACATAGTCTCCCTTGATAAGCCGCTCGCCTTTGTAGAAATTAAGGTTCTCGCAGGGGAAGGGGAGAGTGAAGATAAGCTCATCCAGCGTTTCCACCGTGTCTATAACAATATCGTCGTAATTCTGAATGCTGTAAGAGCCGCTCACGACCTCGCCCCCTACCTTTGCCGCCGAGCCGAAGGAGTATTCCACACCGTCCACCGAGACTTTGTGCATGGAAATATCCCCCACAATATCCGAAATGCACACCGAGGCGTTCTGCCCCACGGTAGCGGGAGTAAACTGTATAACATCGCCCTTTTTCACCGTGTACTCCAGCGGCACGCTGTTCCCGTTCACTTCAATGGAAGCGGGATTGGACGTTTCCCCTCTTACGCTTTGCTTTTCGCCGTTAAGGGTAAAGGTAAGCCCCCTCCCCGATTTGCCGATTATCTGGGTGGTCTTGTAGCCTGCGTTCATGAGAATGTCCGCCACGGTGACCGCTTTCGAGTCGAACAGGCGTATCTTGCTGCCGTTAAGGGTGACAATGGAGAAATCATAGCCCGTTTGCAGAGTGGCTGTAATGCCTATGCCAATGGGGGTGACGTACTCCGGACCCGAAGTTTCCTCCGTGCCTCTTATTATATTTTTCTGATATGTCTGCCCCCCCACAGCCACACGGTTTTCGGGAATTTGCAGTTTATCCGAAACAAGGGTGGTAAGGTCGGGGATAAGGCTGCCTCCCCCCACCAGGAACACCGCCGCAGGGGCTGAACCGTTTGCCTCAAGGATATTCCTTGCGATAGTGTCCGCAAGCTCGTCCACAGCAGGGTAAAGGCTTGAATAGAACTCGTTGGAATCCACCGTATGCTCAAAGCCCAATATATCCGTAAACACCACATCTTCTCCCAAGGGAGTGACCTTCATCTCCTCGGCGGTCTCAAAGTCCACAAGGTAATTCTGTATTATCTCTTCTGTTATCTCGTCTCCCGCAATGGTCGCCATGGCGTATGCCACTATGCTGCCGTTCTGGGAAATTG
>JAMOZU010000222.1 GCA_023667745.1 Ruminococcus sp. | reverse complement strand
TAATTGGCAAGGTGACGGGAAACAGGCTCCATTTCACCGTGTCGCTGAGTTGTACCCTCCATAAGCGTGTACTCTATCAGCAAATCGTGTGCAGGATAGCTGTTGCAAGCCTTATACTTGTAAACAATATCCGACATACCGCCTCCTGCGTGAGTTCTCGGCAGCAGATTAACATCAAGCGACAAATTCATATAATCGAGAATTTTACCTTTATAGCCGCTTTTTCTGTACCACGCAACCGCTGTTATGTACTCAAAAATTGTAGGTACATCAGCTTCACAAGACATAACACTCATTATCTCATTATCGCTCTGACGTGTTTCAAACTTATTCGGCATATCCACAATAACAGTATTGGGGAATTTGCTGTCAATAAGTTCTCTGAAACGCTTGTATCTGTCATTTTCCACATAGTCGTAAACCTCGTCAATAGAGCCGAAAGCAACATCATTTTCTTTATTAAATGTGCTGACTATGCTGCTGTTGTCAAATACTAGACTCGAATTTGTATCCGATAACGCACAATCGCTCTGCAATAAATCACATTCGGTATATGCATCGTCGAATACCGCTTTTGCGTCTGTCTTAAAGAAATTCTGAAAAATAGGAGTAAAGCAAACCTTACCGTCCGCAAACAGTATTGAGTCCGTTATGTTCATATAACGCCTGTTCAAATCTTTGTAATCAGCCAGATTTGCTTTTATCTTATACAAGTGCATATAATCAAAAAACAGACTGTTAAACTGCTTATCATCGCTTATTTTATCAAAAGGTGTTGCTGCTAAATCTGAAAGTCTCTTGTGCTTTTTTCCCGAAAAGAGCAATTTGCGCCACAAGGTCTTACTTCCTTTTAACGCTCCCGTTGCCTGATACAACGGAAATACCGCTGTTTCATCTTTATTGCAAAAACACCCGTATCAACATATCCGGATACGGGTGCTTCTGCCTTGCTTTTTTTGATGTTATGTTTGGAAATGCGGTGATGTTTAACGGTTACGATACAAGCAGCATAAGCGGCAGCTGTTCGGGGGATTATTCCGTGACCTGCGGCGGTGTGACATTTTTCTTTGCGGACAGTACGCTGGCGGTGCAATGAACTTGAAAGTAATCTCCCGCCCTTATCTCCCTGTCCTTCATTTGTCCACTCGCCTAATTTTTCGGGATTATCTTATAAAGCACCGTGTTTTCAAACACCGGAGGACGGTTGTACCTGAAAAATACGATGCCGTCGCAGGGGGCGCAGACAGTACAGATAACGTTACCCTCCAGCGGGTCGAGTATCTCGCAAAGGACATCTCCTTTGGCAAATTCATTCCCTGTTTCCGCAAAGCTGCGGTATATGCCCGCCGCAGGTGAGTGCATCTGGATAAGTCTGCTTTCCTCCAGTATCTCCGTGCGGTATCCGGGGGGGACTTTTGCGTTTACTATCCCTTCGGATGCGGCAAATCTTATCACAGCGTCCACAGCCGCTTTTGCGGAGTTTTCGTCAACATTGTCCGTGGCGTTGGTGTAGAGGGAAAAGGCTTTTGTTTCCCATATCTGCCAGTTGTAGTTCAAAGTGGTGGTATCGTATGGCCGGGGAGTTCTCACAAAGGCGTACTGCAAGCCGAAGTTGCTCATAAGTTCACGGTCGGTAAAGCCCGTTTCCATAAGTTTGACGTGAGGGAGAAAGTCACCCTGCTGATAAAAGCTGGCAAGCTGTATGCCGTAGGAATAATCCTGTATACGGGAAAAAACGCCGTCCGCTATCCGCTGGGTGGTTTCCCCGAGACAGTAGCCGGGGAACATTCGATTGATGTCGGTATTATCCATAGTCCAGAAGCGTTTGCCTATGTTCATGGAATAGTAGTTTATGCAGGGGATTATCATAATTTCCTTTCCATCGGCAATTTTCCCCTCTGCCTCAAGCCGTTTCATTGCCTGCACCAACCGGGAGCAGACGTACATCTGCTGTATCTCGTTTCCCCGCATGGCACCCGCAACACACAGTGATTTTTCGCCGTGGCCGAACCTGAATCCGATAACGTCCATGCTTTCCCGATAGGGTGACTTTATTGAAAAGAGCGTATTTTTACGCATTCCGTTCACCTCCTAAGATACGGGCAATAAGCGAGCCACCGTAGACTATGGGAAATTCCCTTAATGTGAAAATTTTCCCGCTGCACGGGGCGGCAACGTATTCCTCCGTATTCCCCGTTGCAGGGTCGATAACGTCTCCTATATGGTCGCCTTTCTGAATATCCACCCAATGCTCCACGCAGGGGACGAATATCCCCGCAGCCCCCGAATTTACGAACTCCACCGCTCTGTCCTCCGAAACTATCGGCTCTCTTACGGGGCTTGTTTCCCCTTCCCACATTCCCATATTCTTCAGAAGATTGAAGATGCCCGCCGTCAGCTGTCCGCAGTATTCTTTTGTTATCCTCATTCCAACGCCCATTTCCACCACAAGGGTCTTCGTCCCCGTAATGTTAAGGCTGTAGGCGAGAGTGGACTCCAGGACTGTTGCCGAGGAATGCACCCATATAAAATCGCAGCCCAGCATTTTGGCATAGGGCATAAGCACCTCCGCCGACATTTCATTGATACGCACCTGAGGTATCTCCCGCAGATAGATGTTGCTTGAATGAATGTCAATGCAGATGTCCGCACCGCTGATGTCCGCCACAATATCCGCCGCAAGGCATTCCGCCATCGTTCCCTCCGGACTGCCGGGAAATATCCTGTTCATATCAAGGTCGAACAGGGGAATACCCCTTGTAATGCTGTCGATCCCCAAAGGGTTGAGGGCGGGGTAAATATCCACCGTCCCGTTTAAAAGTGAGAGATTTTTCTGCAATGTTTCCGCAATTTTTGCGCACACAAGCTGACCCTCCAGCTCGTCGCCGTGAGTTCCCGTTACAATGCAGACCCGTTTTCCCGACGGGTTTTTTTGGTTTAAATTTGAAATGCGGTTTTTCACGATAAGGATATTTTCCTTTACCGCCAATCCCGCTTTCGCTACGGTCTCTATCATTCGGATTATTCCTTTCTCGGTTATTTTTGGGGAAACACTTATCTTTTTAGGCGGTGAAAATACCTAAATACTATTCCGAAGTAACTTTTGAAAAAACCTCCTGCCTGCTTCCCTCTCCCCCCAGATAAACTCCCCGTTCAATGGGACAGTCGGAATAATCCCGTCCTTGGCATATTTTTATATAACTGTCGGTGATACTTTTATTGTTGACAGGGTCTATGCCGTGCCATTTCTCCCCGTCGTTTACTTCCGCCCAAGCGTGAGTCTCGCCGCTTTCATAGGCAAGTCCCGAAACGTAACGGCAACGCAGCCCGAACAGCCTGCACAGGGAAAGAAAGATATGCGTGTGATCCTGACAGACTCCCTCTCCCTTTTCCATTGCCGTCTCTGCATCGGTGCTGACATCGGTAACGCCTTTGCGGTAGCTCATGCGCTCGCTTATTCCCCGTGAGATTATCATAGCCTTTTCCGGGATATTATCGGCTGAACCGACTTCCCCCTCTATCTCTTTTCCCAGTCTCCGTATGCTTTCTCCCGCCACCGTAAGTGGGGAAAAATACCCGTACACCGGCGGGGCTGCTCCGATGATATGCGCACTGTTCATTATCTCTGCGTATCCGGATACATAAAAGGAAAAGCTGTCGTGTGCCTCGGCTGTCCTGCCACATATGAGCGGGTTGCCGAAACTGTCCCTGCTTTGCCATATGCTTCCCCCTTTGGGAAATATCTCCCAAAGTGGCTCGCACACCCTCTGCCTGCCGTCCGAAAAAGGTATGCACCGCAGAGTAAAACAGTGTTCGGTAACGTTTCCGGGAAAACTGAGTTTCACCGAATACTCAAAGTGAAGTTTCTTCAAAAAAGTTCACCTCGATAAGTTTTTCTATATTCTCCGTCGCCTCCGGGATATTCCCCATAATATCCGCCGTTTTGAGATAGCCGAAAGCCTCGCTGTTTACAAGTTTGCTGCCGCCTTCGGCATACCTCGATATATGCTTTAAAAGATTGTCAAGCTCGGAAATAATATCCTCTGCGGGGAAATTCAGCCGCATGTACATATCTACCCGCTCCACCGACTTCCCCAGATGTATCATACGCCTTGCTTCAGCGTCCGTCATATTGTTGTCAACGCTGCCCCAGAATGCGTAAAGTGCGTCTCTTACCGGGAGAAGGTCATACCGCAGCTTGTCCGTCCCCCGCCTTGAGTCCAAGCGGTCAAGTGCCATTTGCAGATAGGAAAGGGACGGCGTTTTTATCTCCTCCCGCAGCACCATGCCGTTGCCCAAGGCTCTTTCCAGATTTGAGCGTATGGAATTGGGGTCGCTCTTGTCAAAAACATAGCGGTCGAAAAAATCCTCCTTGCTCCTGTAAATGTCCGGGACGTTTATCATTTTGAGATATTTTCTGTAAGTGTTTTCGTCCCCCTCGATCATTCTGTCCGAATACTTGAAGAACGAGTTGAGCGTTGTGAAGACTCTCTCGGTATATCTGCCGAGCCAGAAAAGATTGTTTATATTTATTACCGTGATAGCACCCATGTGTCCTTGAAACCTCCTCCCTG
>JAMOZU010000221.1 GCA_023667745.1 Ruminococcus sp. | reverse complement strand
TATCTTTTGCCCAATAGCATTGGGCAACCGAACCGTCTTTTACGGCAAGATAATAGTATCCCCCCTGCCAGAAATGCTGGTTTTCAAGGTATTTCCCCACAGGGTCATCAACGGAGATGTTTCCGGTAAATACTCCGGTGTCCGGGTATTCGGAAAATCGGTCACAGGCACTGACATACACATACTTTGCTTTGGTATTGCACCAATACATGATGTCGGAAGCATCGTCAGAATAGCATGTCTGCCACATAAGCGAGAACAATGTTCCCGTAATTATTGCCGCAATAAAACCAATAAGCCTTTTCATAAACCGCACCCCTCCAGCCTCCGGTGCGAACGCAGTTCGCATTCTAACCTCCAGCTACTTTAGGTCTCTCCCGCAGCAGTTCTTGTACTTTTTGCCGCTGCCGCAGGGGCATGGGTCGTTCCTGCCAACTTTCTTCACACGCCGCTCCCCGGAGAAGCTACCGTCTCCCTTGGTTTCAAGGGGCTGGGCTACCCGCTCCCGTTTCGGCTCTTCGTTGCCCACCTGAATGGTGAACAGGAGACGGATAGTGTCTTCTCTGATGGATTCTATCATGGCGTCGAACATCTCGAAGCCTTCCATACGGTACTCCACGACGGGGTTTTTCTGCCCGAAGGCCCTGAGGCCGATACCCCGTTTCAGCTCGTCCATATCGTCTATGTGAGCCATCCATTTAAGGTCAACGACTTTAAGGAGAATTACCCGCTCCAGTTCCCGGAGAACGTCAACGCCAAGGTCTTTTTCCCGCTTGTCGTAATAGGAAAGGGCACGGTCGGTAAGTTCCTTTATTATGCCCTCTTTGGTGGCATCGTTAAGCTGTTCGGCGGTATAGCGGAAGTCTTCGGAGGTGGTGAGAAGTCCGGAGAAGTGTTCACGCAGACCCGTAAGATTCCAGTCGTCATGAACGCTGTCGTCAAAGACATAGAGGTTCACGCCGTCCGTTACCCAGTCGGCTATCATCTTGGTGATGTAGTCGTGGATATCCTCGCCGTTAAGGACTTTCGCCCGCTGACCGTAGATTATCTCACGCTGGGTACTCATAACGTCGTCATAGTTGAGGACGTTCTTTCGTATGGCAAAGTTCCTGCCCTCCACTTTCTTCTGGGAAGACTCGATAACTTTGGTAAGCATTTTGGATTCTATGGGCATATCCTCCTCCACGTTCAAAGTGGTCATCATGCCCTGCAAGCGGTCGCCGCCGAAAAGGCGCATAAGGTCGTCTTCCAAAGAGAGGAAGAAACGGCTTTCGCCCTCGTCCCCCTGCCGCCCTGCACGTCCCCGCAGCTGATTGTCGATACGGCGGGATTCGTGCCGCTCTGTTCCCAAAATGAACAGCCCTCCCGCTTTCTTGACCTCGTCCGCCTTGTCTTTAATGGCGTTGTTATGCTTTTCGTAAAGTTTCTTGTATTCGGCTCGTGCGGCAAGAATTTCCTCGTTGTCGGTGTCGGCGTAGCTTATTGCTTCGCTGATAAGCTCGTCTTCCATGCCCGCTTTTTTCATATCGGCTTTGGCGAGAAATTCGGCGTTACCTCCCAGAAGGATATCCGTTCCCCGTCCTGCCATATTGGTGGCTATGGTGACAGCTCCCAGCTGACCTGCCTGTGCGACTATTTCCGCTTCCTTTGCGTGCTGCTTGGCGTTTAAGACATTGTGCTTTATGCCTTTGGCTTTGAGCATTTTGGAGAGTATCTCGGATTTTTCGATAGAGATAGTTCCCACAAGGACGGGCTGCCCTTTTTCGTGGCATTCCAGAATCTGATCGATAGCGGCTTTGAATTTGCCGTTTTCGGTTTTGTATACCACGTCCGGGTGGTCGATACGCTGTACGGGGCGGTTGGTGGGTATCTCGATGACATCCAGCTTGTAAATCTCCCTGAACTCGTCTTCCTCGGTCATGGCTGTACCTGTCATACCGGAGAGCTTATGGTAAAGGCGGAAAAAATTCTGGAAGGTAATGGAAGCGAGAGTTTTGGACTCGTGAGCTACTTTTACGCCTTCTTTGGCTTCTATCGCCTGATGAAGTCCGTCGTTGTAACGCCTGCCCATCATAAGTCTGCCTGTAAATTCATCCACGATAACTATTTCGCCGTCGTTTATAACATAGTCGATATCCTTTTTCATAACGCCGTTGGCTTTGAGAGCCTGATTGACGTGGTGAAGAATGGTTGAGTTGTCTGCGTCATAGAGGTTGATAAGGTTAAAGTATTTTTCCGCTTTTTTAACGCCTTTGCGGGTTATGGTGGCGGTCTTCGCCTTTTCGTCTATGATATAATCGCAGTCCTCGGCGACCTCTTCCTGGTCGGTTTTGGTGTCCATTTCGGTGACGATAAAGGGCTTTAAAGTCTTGGCGAATTTATCCGCAAGGGTGTAAAGCTCGGTGGACTTGTCCCCTCTGCCGGAAATTATAAGGGGAGTTCTTGCTTCGTCTATAAGGATAGAGTCCACCTCGTCCACTATGGCAAAGTTAAATTCACGCTGCACTTTTTCCTTTTTGTAAAGCACCATATTGTCACGGAGATAGTCAAAGCCGAACTCGTTGTTTGTGCCGTAGGTTATATCGCAGTTATAGGCGGCACGGCGTTCATCGTTGTTAAGGTCGTGGAGAATGCAGCCTATGGTAAGCCCCAGATAGCGGTAGACCTTGCCCATTTCCTCCGACTGGGATTTGGCGAGATAGTCGTTGACCGTTACCACGTGAACGCCCTTGCCCTCTAAGGCGTTGAGGTAAGAGGCGCAGCAGGCTACAAGGGTCTTGCCCTCGCCTGTTTTCATCTCGGCGATTCTGCCCTGATGAAGGACAATTGCGCCGATTATCTGCACGGGAAAGGGCTTTTTCCCAAGCACACGCCATGCGGCTTCTCTGACTGTCGCCAGGGCTTCGGGGAGAATGTCGTCTAAAGTTTCGCCGTCCGAAAGGCGTTCCTTGAACTTTGCCGTTTTGCCTTTAAGCTCCGCCTCGGGGAGATTGGTATATTCCTCGTCAAGGTCGAGGACGCTTTGCTTTATAGGCTCGATCTTTTTAAGCTCACGTTTGCTGTAGTTACCGAAAAGTCCGTCTAAAATACCCATTGGTTTTATTCCACCTTAAAAAATTTATTTCGTTTATGCCGTTGAATTTAGTTTTTCCAAAAACATACTCTATATCATTATACTATAAAATCAATGCAATGTCAATAGGCGGAAAAAAATTTTGATGAAATTGGGAATTTTTTTGGGGTGCTTCGGGCGAGGCGCAAAGCAAATGTGCAAAGAGGGTAAAAAAATTCTTGGCACCGAAATCAATTTTCCGATAAGGCTGTTGTCTTTCCCCGCCTACGGCGGGGAAAGACAACGAAAAAACATCTGACGATAAAATAAAAATTGATTTCAGTATTTTTGTGTAAACGGGGGTTGACAGGGCGGGGGTTTTGTGGTACAATGAAGCAAATGAACAGGAGTAAATTTGCTATGGATTATTATTACATTGAGGAAATTCGGCTTGAACTGCCTTTGCCGAGGAATGCGTATTATGCCCGTTTGCCGGCGGTGAGGAATCTGGCGAAAAGGAAAAGTTTGTCTTTCGGGCAGAATGTGACGTTTATTGCGGGGGAGAACGGTTCGGGGAAGTCCACGCTGCTGGAGGCGGTGGCTGTGGCGGCGGGGTTCAATCCGGAGGGCGGGTCGAAAAATTTCACGTTCTCCACTTTCGACAGTCATTCGGGACTAAGCAAATTTCTTACATTGAGCCGCGGGGGTTATCCGAAGGACGGGTTTTTTCTGCGGGCGGAGAGTTTTTACAATGTTGCCTCGAATATTGAAGAGCTTGACAGGCAGGTGGGGGCGGGTGCGCCGATACTGCCCGCTTACGGCGGGGTCTCGCTTCACGAGCAGTCCCATGGGGAGAGTTTTCTGGCTGTTATGAGGAACAGGTTCGGGGGGAAGGGGTTATATATCATGGACGAGCCGGAGGCGGCACTCTCCCCTACGGGGGTGATGTCGCTGATGGTGATAATGCACGACCTGGCGGAGAATGATTCACAGTTTATAGTTTCCACCCACTCCCCTATTCTTATGGCATATCCGGGTGCGGTTATATACGAGCTGAGGGAGGGGGAAATTGCGGCTGTGCCTTATAAGGAGACTTCCCATTATGTTCTGACTAAGAGGTTTCTGGAGCAGCCGGAGAGAATGGTGAAAAAACTGCTTGAATCGGAAGATTAAAATGTTTTATTTGTTTTCCCCCGCCTTCGGCGGGGGAAAACAAAATTTTATACAAAATCCCTCTGCCGTTTTTATAAACGGCAGGGGGAAGTTTTTATGCAGTGTTCCGATGAATTATTCAACCACGCAGGTGTAGTTTTTGCCGCTTTTTACGGTGAAGGTTGCCTGTCCGTTGGAGTCGAGAACAGCCTCGTCTACTTTGGAGGAAGTGGACTTTTTGCCGTTGTAGAGGGTAACGGTCTTGCCGGCATATTTCTTGCCCAGCTTAACGGTAACGCCGTTTTCGGGAGCAACTACTTTGCCTCTTACGGAGTTGGTGGTGATGTGGTTCATGGAGCTGTCATAGGAATAGATGTA
>JAMOZU010000220.1 GCA_023667745.1 Ruminococcus sp. | reverse complement strand
TATTCCGAACGGCGGCGAAGAGGCGGTAACAGAGGCGGCGGATAATTCCATTGACGCTCTTCTTGGGCAGGGCAGTTCGGAAAAAATTTTCAAGGGGCGGGAAAAATCGTCTTTTGAAAGACTGGCGGTTCTGACGTATATTCTTGAAGAAATAACGCTGTTCACAGACAGTTTAAGGAGTGAAAAAAATGTTCACAAAGCGCAAGAATATAATCGAAACAGGCGGCGTAAAAATTCCCGTTGACGGGGATTTTCGTATAATGTGCAGATATTCTGCGGCGGTTCTGCGAGGGGACAAAGAGGCTGCCGCAGAGTGCGCAAAAGAGTTCTTTTTTTCGGGACTTCCCGATGGGATAAGCGGCGAAAAGGCGGCGGAGATAATAGGAGATTTTTACGCCGAGGGGCTGTCTCCGGGATATGAAAAGAAGAGCAATAAAGATGATGACAAAGCTGAAAAAATAGGTCAAACCGTTCAGCCGAGCTTTGATTTTGAAGAGGACGAGGGATATTTTTTTGCGGCGTTTCTGGGGGAATACGGAATAAATTTAAACGAGGCAAAAATGCACTGGTTTGATTTTTGTTCGCTGTTCCGGGGGCTTGATGATGAGTGCAAATTAAAGCGTATCATAGCCATTCGTGGGCAAAGTACCAATGACGAAAAGACAACGGCGGGAAAGCAGAGGTTACGTAAACTTAAAAAAGTTTTCGGGCTGAAGCTGAACCGTCCGCCGACCTTTAATTCATTGGAAGAGCGGGATAATGCAATGAAAAATATGCTTAAACGTCAGCGGGAAATGTTAAAGGAAAAGATGAAAGAAGCGGGAAAGGGGGCTATGTAATTGGCAGAGGCGGGAAAGATAATTTACAGAATTTTGGGGGACAATTCCAACCTTGCGGCGGCGTTGGATAAGGTGGGGACGCTGGCGGGAAAAGCGGCTGTGGGGATAGGGAAGATAAGTCTTGCGGCAACAGGGGCGGCGGCAACTGCGGTAGCTGCACTGTCAAAGGCGGCGATAGACAGCTATGCGGAATATGAACAGCTTGTAGGCGGTGTGGAAACGCTGTTTGACAAGTCCGCCGAGGGATTGGCAAATTCGGCTGATACGGTGAAAAGGTACGCCGATGAGGCTTACCGTTCTGCGGGAATGTCCGCCAATCAATATATGGAAACGGTAACGGGATTTTCCGCTTCGCTTTTGCAGGGCTTGGGGAACGACACGGCAGCGGCGGCTGAAATAGCCAACATGGCGGTTATCGACATGGCGGACAATGCAAACAAAATGGGCAGTAATATGCAGGATATTCAAAATGCCTATCAGGGGTTTGCCAAGCAGAATTTTACCATGCTTGACAACTTAAAGCTGGGCTACGGCGGCACGCAGGCGGAAATGCAGAGGCTTCTTGACAGGGCGGAGGAGCTGACGGGACGTAAGTTTGATATTTCAAATTTTGCGGATATTGCCGAGGCTATTCATGCTGTTCAGACCGACCTTAAAATTTCGGGACTTTCCATTGAAGAAGCTGACGAGGCTGTCGCTAAGGGCTTGATGACTCAAGAGGAAGCGCAGGATGCTCTGGGAACAACTGCCAAAGAAGCCGCAACCACCATACAAGGCAGCATGAGCATGCTCAAAGCCTCATGGGCAAATCTTATGACAGGCATGGCTGACCCTACGCAGGATTTCGACAGGCTGATTGGGAATGTAGTAAGCAGCGTTGAAACGGTTGTTGATAATCTCATGACGACCGTTATGGCAGTACTGCCGCAGATGGCGGCGGCGATAATCGAGCTTGCGGATAATATCCTGCCTATGATACCCGAAACTTTGGAACAGCTGCTCCCGGCTGTGCTTGAAGGAGCGAATGCACTTATTGAGGCGTTGCTTGAAACGCTTTCCCAGACCGCACAAACGGCAATTCCCATTATTTCCGATAATGCGGGGACGATAGTTGAAACGCTGATGACGAGTCTGACGGAAAATGCGCCTATGCTTATTACGGCGGCACTTGACCTTGTTGACGCATTGGTTACGGCTATTGTCGATAATATCGGGCTGATAACGCAAGGGGCTTTGGATATTGTTTATGCGCTGGCGGACGGCATTTCCGAACACTTGCCGGAGCTTATTCCTGCGGCTGTTGAGGCATTGCTTATCTTTGCGGACACGTTGGTGGAAAACATTGATGAAATACTCGAAGCCGCCGAGGAGCTTATTACGGCGTTGGCGGACGGACTCATAAATTCCCTGCCCACACTGCTTGAAAAAGCACCGGAAATAATCACAAAGCTGCTTATTAAACTTCTGGAAGCTATACCGGACACAATTGAATTTGCCGTGGAACTTTGCGAACGGATAGGCGAAACGCTTGTTAATTTTGACTGGTCTGCGATATGCGATAATGCGTATCACAATTTACAGGCGGCATTATACAGTGCGCTCAACGGCGGCAAGGACATGTGGGAAGAACGTGCGAAACGGGAACAGGAAAATATCGACAAATACAAAAATCTGACTGTTGAAGAAATAGACCGAACAAAAAATAATCTGACAAAGAAACTGGGGGAACTTAATCTTGCGGCAACCGAGGCAAACAAAAACGGCGCATACGATTACGACTTATTGCCCGAATGGATAAGGCGGGGTATAGAGGGCAGCGGCAAAACGGCGGGAGAATATATTGAGTGGTATAAAAATGAACTTACCGACCAGATTTCCGATTTGGAAACGGCAAGACAGTATGCCGTTCACGAAATGGAAAAAACGGCACAAGAACTTGAGGAGGCGGGAGAAGACTTTGAAAATTCCGAAACCGAAAGCGATAACAAAGAGAACGGCAATTCGGATAATGTGCCGACAGTAAACACTTCAAGTCTTGAAAACGAGCTTGAAGACCTTGAAAACCTGTATGCCACTCACAAGGTCACCGAGGAGCAATACTGGGCGGACAGAAAGGCTATCCTTGAAAAATATCGGGACGATAACGACCCGGAATGGTGGGAACTCTATGACAAGGTGACAGACCACTATGACAAGCTCGCCGAGACCGAGAAAAAGGAAGCCGAAAATGCCGCAAAGGAAGCGGAACAGGCGGCGAGGGATTATGAAAATTCTGTCAAGCAATCCATTCAGGATAAGTTCAGAGATTTGGAAACCGAACAGCTTGAAAAGGGTTACAGCGATGAATGGCTTCTGACCGAAAAGGAAAAATTCCTTGAAACTCTCGACCATAATTCCGAGGCTTACAAGGACTATCACTTAAAGCTGTTACAGGAGCAGAACACCGCCAATGAAAAGGCTTTGAAGGAGGCACAGACAGCGGCGGACAAGGCGAAGGACGCTCTTGAAAAATCCTATGACAGCATAATAGAATCAAGAGACAGTCTGGCGGAAAGTCTTAACAACTCCGGGGATATTTTTAAAGTCTCGGATGAAACCGACAAGCGGACGGGGGAAAAGAAAAAATCCCAAAGCATAGGACTTGACGATTACAAGAAAAAGGTTGAGGCTAAGAAAAAGCTGACAGGGAAAATTGCGGCGCTGCTTGAACAGGACATGCCTATGGAGTTTGTTAAAGACCTTTTAAAGCAAGACCCGGAAGAAGCGTTGAAATATGCAAATGAACTGCTGAAAAGTCCGAAGAAGTTATCGGAGCTGAAAAAAACTTATGCCGAAGACGAGGGTGTAAGCAATATTTTAGCCAATATGGTAACGGAAAATTCGGACGAGTTCAAAGACCTGGGAACGCAGGCGGGGGAAGTTTTCGGGGAAAGTTTTTCCGAGGCGTTCAAGGAAAATTGGGAAGAGGCGTTGAAAAATGCTTTCGACGATAACGCTGTGACAGCGGCGGCGGTCACGGTAAGCACCGCCAATCAAACGGCGGGAATGTCAACGGCTGTATCGGCGAACACAGGCGGTTCGGATAATACGGCGGAAACGGCAGGGAAAAAGTCTGCAAATATTCAGACCGTTCCGGAATATGCGTTTGTTTATCTTGACGGTCAAATGCTCGGAAAGATTGTCCGGCAGGAAAATAAGAAATACAACACTATGGGAGGAAGTTAATTTGAACGATACGATTTTAAAAATCGGCGATACGGATATGCGGGAATACGTTATCTGTGAGGCGGTGGATATTAACGAAACGCCTGTTTATTCGGGAGCTTTTACGGCGGTGACGGGGGAAGAAAGGAAAACGTGTATAGGGGTAAAAGTCGATTTGTCGGCGGAGTTTTCTGTGCTGAATGAAGATGTTGCAAGGCGGCTCAAAATCGCCTGCAATGCGGACAAAGTAACGGTGACATACAAATGCCCGGAGCAGACGGTAACGGAATTTGACCGTCCCTCATTCCGCTGTGTGCCTGTGTTTGAGGACGGCGTGACGAGCTATTACAACATTTTCCTATCCATGACCTGCCCTTTGAAAAAGGGTTACGGTCTTTAGCTTGGGGTATTCGGTTTTTGTTGACGATACGGAATACAAGGAAGACAGGATAGCTAACATACGGTTGTCGAAAAGGCTTGAGGGGAAAGGCTTTGACGGGGTCTCCACAAGCTGTTTTTCCTGCGATATTTACGATGCGGGGTACATAGAAAACGAGGGGGCGGC
>JAMOZU010000021.1:15324-15736 GCA_023667745.1 Ruminococcus sp. | reverse complement strand
CCCCCTTTCCTTCACCCTTACCCCACCCCCAGGCTGTCGCTTGTGTAGTGCTGAACATAGCTGTATACGTAGCTTGACTGCCTGCAATCTTGGTGTATGGTAAAGTGCGGAACTGTCGTTGTATATGTTTCTTGACTGCCTGTAAACTTGATGTACGGTAAATTGCGGAAATATGCAGTATACGTTCCTTACTGTGGCTTTCACAACATTTGATATGCGGTGAAGTGCTGAAGATAGCTGTATACGCACCTTGCAGTGGTTTTCACAACATTTGATATGCGGTGAAGTGCTGAAGATAGCTGTATACGCAGCTTGCCGGGGTTTTTGCAACACTTGATATGTGGTTAAATGCTGAAGGATAGCTGTATACGCAGCTTGCCGGGGTTTTTGCAACACTTGATATGTGGTTAAA
>JAMOZU010000021.1:3421-15224 GCA_023667745.1 Ruminococcus sp. | reverse complement strand
TGCTGAAGGATAGCTGTATACGCACCTTGCCGTGGTTCTCGCAACACTTGATAAGCGGTGAAATGCTGAACGATTGCTGTATAATTCCCTTGCCGGGTTGCATTCGCATGACTAACTATTAACTATTCTAGCCTCTAGCCTCTAACTTCTAGCTGCTATTAGCATTTTATACAAAGTCTCCTTATTAAGTATAACATAAAATCTATTGGATTTCTATACATTTTTGTAAAAATGTCTATTGAAATTTTGAATTTTTTGGGATATAATTTAAAAAAGCCATGATGATATGAATTCTGTTTACGAATCGGTAATAATTGCCGATGACTATTAACTGTTAATTATTTCCGAGGGGAGTTGTTTTATTATGTCAGAGGTCAATTTATCCGATAACATAAAAACCGAGGAACAGGAGAGCTTTATGTATAAGCTGGCGTCTTTTATTGTTGACAAGAGGAATTTGTTTTTCCTGCTGTTTATTTTCGCTATGGTCTTTTCCCTGTTTGCGTCCGGCTGGACGGAGGTTGAGAACGATGTTACCACGTATCTGGCGGAGGAGACCGAGACAAGGCAGGGGCTGACTCTTATGAACGATCAGTTTGTGACTTACGGGTCGGGGTCGGTAATGGTGGCGAATATCACAAAATCGGAAGCTGAACGGCTGGCGGAGAAAATGGAGGCGATAGAGGGGGTCACCGAGGCTGTATTTGACGGGACGGAGGAACATTACAAGAACACATACGCTCTTTTTTCCGTTACCTTTGACGGGGAAGAAGGGGACGAGATAAGTTCAGCCGCCATGGGGGAGATAAAGGAATTGTTAGCCCCTTATGACCTGTACATAAACAGTGCTGTAGGCAGCGATGAACAGGCGCAATTGGATGATGAGATGCAGGTGGTGTCTTTGGTGGCGGTGGTTATTATCATAACCGTTCTGCTGTTTACCTCCAACTCCTATGCGGAGCTGCCTGTGCTGCTGATGACCTTCGGCTCGGCGGCACTCCTCAACAAGGGGACTAACTTTTTATGCGGGAAAATTTCGTTTATATCAAACTCGGTTACGGTAGTATTGCAGTTGGCTCTTGCCATTGACTACGCCATTATCTTAATGAACCGATACACGGAGGAACACAGGATAATGCCTGCAAGAGAGGCGTGCATTACGGCTTTGAGCAAGGCTATCCCCGAAATAGCTTCAAGCAGCCTTACGACCATATCCGGGCTTGGTGCGCTGGCGTTCATGAGCTTCAAGATAGGAGCTGACCTTGCAATAGTGCTGATAAAGGCGATATTCCTAAGTCTGCTGTCGGTGTTTACGCTTATGCCGGGGCTTATTATGCTGTTCTCGGTTTTGATAGACAAGACCGCTCACAAGAGCTTTGTGCCGAAAATCTCGGCGGTGGGGAAGTTTGCGTTTGCAACGAAATTTGTGATACCGCCGCTGTTTGTGGTGTTGGCTGTGTTTGGGTTCACCTTCTCCAACAAGTGCCCTTACGCGTACGGGAACACGCTTATTGAAGCTCCCCGCAAAAACGAATCGCAATTGGCGGCTCAAAAGATAGAGGACGCTTTCGGGAGTACCAATCTTCTTGCGCTGGTAGTCCCTTCGGGGGATTACGAGAAAGAGGGGGCTATGATAAAGGAACTGACGAAACTTGAGGGAACGGACTCCATGATGGGGCTTGCCAATATTGAGGCTATGGACGGATATATGCTGACGGATAAGCTGACCCCCAGGCAGTTTTCCGAGCTTGCGGGGCTTGATTATGAAGTGGCGAAGGTGATATATGCGGCTTATGCGGTTAATGACGAGGATTACGGCGAGGTTGTGAACGGGCTGGAAAGTTACGGCGTTCCCCTGATAGATATGTTCGTATTCGCTTATGATGAGGTGGAAAAGGGGTATGTAAGTCTTGACGATGATTTGCAAGAGAGCCTTGATGATTTGCATGAGACATTGGATAAGGCACTGCTCCAGCTCAAGACCGACGAATACAGCCGTATACTTTTATATTCCAACCTGCCCGAAGAGGGGGAGGAGAGCTTTGCCTTTTTGGACGAGGTTCACGAGGTCATGGCAAAGTATTACCCGGATGACGCTTACATTGTGGGCAATTCCACTTCCGACTATGACCTGTCGTCCTCCTTCTCCAACGACAATATGATAATAAGCATTTTGTCTGCGCTGTTTGTTATAATCATACTGCTGTTTACCTTTAAATCGGCGGGGCTTCCCGTGCTGCTTATTGTGATAATAGAGGGGAGCATATGGCTCAATTTCTCCTTCCCTTATCTTACCTCCGAGCCGCTGTATTTTTTAAGCTATCTTATTGTAAGCTCCATTCAGATGGGTGCTAACATAGATTATGCCATAGTTATTTCCAGCAGATATATGGAGCTGAAACACGAGATGCCCATGAAAGAGGCTATTACGGAAACGCTCAATCAGGCGTTCCCCACGATAGTCACGTCGGGGACTATGCTGGCGGCGGCGGGCTTTTTAATAGGCATTCTTTCCACAAATCCCGTAATTTCCGCCATCGGCACATGCCTTGGGCGGGGGACGGTTATTTCCATATGCCTTGTAATGTTCGCCCTGCCCCAGATACTTATTTTGGGAGATGTTATCATCGAGAAGACTTCCTTTACTCTCAAAAAGAGGGAACGGGCTGTTTACAGGAACAGCAAGGTGACTGTAAGCGGGCTTGTGAGAGGGTATGTAAACGGACGTATCGAGGGGATAGTTACGGGGGTTATCATAGGGGATATTGACGCTAAGATAGAGAGCAAGTCGAAATTCGAGGCGGAGAGTTTGGTGCCGCAGGAATATATTGAGACGGCGGCACAGGCGATGCTGCCGGATCATGAGGATAATATCGGGGTGGGAGAGATGCCCGGTATGTCAAGCGTATCAAGTGAGTCCGAGGGAGACGGCGGCGGGAAAAAGAGACGGAAGAAAAGACCGCCGAAGTCCCCGAAGGCGGGAATGTCTCCAAGGTCAAAAAAAGAGGGGAAAGACAGAAGCGACAAGGAAAATAACGACAGGGAAAAAGCGGAGGTGTGAGGATATGTTAAAGATGTCAAAAAGGATATTGTCTGCAGGTATGGCGTTTGCTGTTGTTCTCATGCCTCCGGCTGACGGCGGGGCTTTCGGGAGCGTGACGGCAGGGGCTGTTGAGACTGCGGCGGCTGTAAATACTGCGGCGGCAAGAGCGGGGGAAGTCGTTTCCATAGGATCAAGAGATGAGTTTATCGGATTTGCGGAAGAGTGCGTACTGGACAGCTATTCAAAGGGCAAGACCTTTTCGCTGGAGTGCGACATCATACTTAACGGAGAGATAACAGTTCCCTGCTTTACGGGGACTTTCGAGGGAAACGGTCACACAATATCGGGGCTTCGGATAGAGGGGGACGGCTCGGAAAAAGGCTTGTTCAGAATTATTGAAAGCACGGGGGTTGTCAAGAATTTAAAGGTAAGCGGAAGTATCGCTCCGGGGGGCAGCGGAGAGGACTGCGGGGGAATTGCGGGGGTCAATCGGGGGAGGATAATAGGCTGCGAATTTTCCGGGCTTGTAAGCGGGAAAAACCGCTGCGGGGGAATTACGGGAGTTAATGAAGAGTCGGGGTTTATTGCGGACTGCTCGGTTTCGGGAGCGGTAAGGGGGAAGACCGCTTCGGGGGGAATTTGCGGGGAAAACGGGGGGATAGTTATCTGCTGCGTTAATGAAGCGGCGGTTAATACGGTGATAACGGATGAGGCTGTGGCACTTGAAAATATAGTTCCGGAAAATCTCTACTCGGACGGAGGGCTTTCGGATATTACCGACTGCGGGGGAATTGCGGGGTATTCCACGGGGGCTTTGCAGAACTGCGTAAACCGGGGGCAGGTGGGTTATCCTCATGTGGGGTACAACATGGGGGGAATTGCCGGGCGGCAGAACGGCTATATTGCGGGCTGCTCCAATTACGGGGAGATAAACGGCAGAAAAGACGTAGGGGGAATTGCGGGGCAGGCTGAACCGTATCTTTCGCTGTTCTACAACGAGAGGACGGCTGACAAGCTCCGCACGGCTCTTGACGAGCTGAACGTTATCATAGACGAGATGGCGGAAAATATGCGGGCAAATTCGGATATGCTGACCGGGAACACGGAGGATATTCTTTCGAGCCTTGAAAATATCCATGCGGGGGCTGACAATTACAAGGAGCAGGCGGACAGGATAATAAACGCAAATGTGGATTCCCTGAATGAGCTTAGTTCCCGAATTGCGGATATTACGGATATGGCAAAGCCGGTGTCGGATAATCTGGAAGAGGCAAGCGACAGTTTACGGGGGGCGTTTGACGATTTAAGCGAATGTGCGGAGTATCTGGCACAGGCGGGGGACAGTGTTGATGACAGTCTCGATTATATCCATGACGGTTTGACGCAGCTGTCGGAGGCGTTTTCATCGGTAAGCGAGGCAAGCAAGGCGTTGAGCGGGGGGCTTGACGGGCTTGAAAAGGCGTTGGGGGACGAGGCAAGCATGAGGGCGGCGTTAAAGGCGTTGAGGGAAGATGTGAAGACGTTAAGGGGGGATATAAGTACGGCGTCCTCGGCGGTGTCGGATCTATTCAAGGCAATGGCGGATTACAGCGGGTCGGGGGCGGCGGCAAACACGGCGGCTAACGTGAGAAACGACCTGTCGGCGGCGGCAAATGCGGCGGACAGGGCGGCGGAAAGTCTTAACCGATGCGAAAGTTCCTTTAATGCCATAGAAGACCTGATGAGGAACAACGTCTACGATATGTCAAGCTACAGCCCTTACATAGAGGAGATATTCAGAAATGTTTCCGACGGGGGGATAAGCGATATGTTTGAAAGTCTCGGACGAGTCACAAGCGACCTGTCGGAGCTGTTCGGGGGAGAGGCTTACAATAATCTTAGCAGTCAGGCGAGGCAGAGCCTTTACGATATGGCAAACGGTTTGCAGAATGCAAATACAGCGGGGGAAGACATAGGCGATAATATCGACAGGATAGCAAACAACGGGGATATTGATTTTATGGGGGATTTTTGGGACGGACTCAAAAACGCCCGCATTGCGGCGGAGGATATTCCCGACCCCTTAAAAGCGGCGATAGACTATATCCTTGACAGCGGTGAATTTATCGACGATGCGGACAGGGCTTTGACGGAGGCGGCGTTGTGCGCCGAAAGTGCCTCGGATAAGGCTTCGGCGGCAAGCGATTCGGCAAAGAAAGCCTTTGAGGGAATGGGAGACATTATAGATTATCTTTCCGCAAAGGATAAGATAACATTTACCGGGGCTGATGATGAGATAATTTCGGCGGGAGACGAACTGTCGGGGCTGATGAGCGAGCTGGGGGGTTTGTGCGAGGAGCTGGCGGACAGTGCGGGCGGTACTGCGGAAACGCTGGCGGACGATATTACCCGCCTTAACGACAAGGCGGGGGAGGTAAGCGGCTTGCTGTTTGACCTGATTGACGAGATAGCGGACAGCTCGGCTGACCCTGCGGATTACACGGAGGATATTTCCGCGGAGGACACGGCGGGACGGTCGGACGGTAAAATAGCGTCCTGCAATAATTACGGGAATATCAACGGAGATGTCAGCGTGGGGGGAATTGCGGGGGCAATGGCAGTGGAAGTGGGGTTTGACCCGGAGGGGGATATTGAGACCATAGGGGAGCGGTCGCCGGATTTTATGTATATGTCAAAGACGGTTGTAAGAGAGTGCGGGAATTACGGGAAGGTAACGTCCAAAAAGGACAATGCGGGGGGCATTGCGGGGGAAATGGATACGGGCTGCCTGATAAACTGCGGCGGTTTCGGGGACGTTAAGTCGGAAAGCGGAAGTTTTGCGGGGGGAGTTGCGGGGAAATCGGAGGCTAAAATTTACGGCTGTTCGGCAAAGTGCAGAGTGACGGCGGCGAAAAATGCGGGGGGCATTGCGGGACAGGGGAGAGACATAGACAGTTGCCGCAGTTTTGCGATAATAAAGGGAGCAAACGAGCAGGCGGGATTTATTGCGGGGAATGCGGACGGAGATATCACAGGGTGCAGGTTCATAGGCAGGGCATACGAGCCTGTAACGGAAAGCCTTGAAGAGGAAGAGGACATGGAGGGGATAGCGGTAATAGGGGGGATAGACAATGTAAGCTACGGGGGAAGGGCGTATGAGGTAAGCTATGAGGAGATGATGAGGGAAGAGGGAGTCCCGGAGGAGTTCGGGAAGATGACGTTCGTGTTCAGGGACGGAGAGGATATTATAGGGACGGTGAACGTCCCGTATGAGGGGGAGTTAAAGGAAAGCATGCTGCCGGGACTGCCGGAAAGGGAAGGGGAGTTTGTAAGGTGGCAGGAGTTTGACGGAAAGGCGGTCACATTCGGGGGAGAGATATATGCGGTGTACAGCGATTATGTGACGTCGCTCGCAAGCGGAGCTGTCAGGGAAAACGGCTTGGCGGCGGTGATAATCGAGGGGAAATTTGCGGAAGGGGACGCTATCGGAGCGGAAAACGAGGGAGAGAAATGGAATGTGGACGTACCTGCGGCGGCTGACGGCGTTGAGACGGGGGAACACACGGTAAGATTCCTGCCTTTGGGGAACGCAAAACGGACGGAGATAATACTGCGGGACGAAACGGGGGAGCGGACGGCGGAGACGGATATAGACGGACAGTATCTGGTATTTACGGCAAAGGGGAACGGGTTTGAGTTTGAGGAAAGGGAAAAGCCTTCGGCTGCGCCGTTGTATTGGGGAATAGGGGGAATTGCGGCGGCAGCGGCTGTTGCTGCGGTTGTTGTGAAAAGAAAGAGTAAAGCGGCGGTTAATAGTTAATAGTTGATAGTTTAAAGCAAATACGAACAAGTAAAGCATTGCAAGAGCAGATGCGCACAATGGGGGTGGCCGGGGGGTTCAACTCCCCGGCGGGTCAAGGGCGGAGTCCTTGCGGGGTACGGGGCAGAGCCCCGACGGCGTAAGCCGTCTGTCACTAACAGCACAGAATAAATGAACGCAATTCAAAACCGCCGCCCGATTTGGAAAAATGAAACGACAAAGAAAAAAATAATGCCATATGTTACATTGACCGATAAAGTCACCAATCGGGCGGCGGTGCGGCATAGAAATGCACGGCGTATGCCGGGTGTCAACTTGCTTGACACATTGCATGCCGCCGCCCGTCAGGGCGCATGTCGCTAACACAGACCGATAAAGTAATACTAATCCCCATTAGAATTATGGAGAAGAAACCGCCGCAAAAACTTGCATATATGGTTTTTGCGGCGGGAGATTCCCATAATTCAATGTGGGATTTGTATAAAGCCTTTGTCCGCAAGGAGAGAGACGGTCACAAGTGCCGCCGAATCGCAGCGTTTCGTCCGTAAAGTGCGGGGGTCACATACGCCCGAAAGTCCCCCGTCGTCTTCCTCGGTAAAAATTTGAAAAATTTTCGTAAATTATTAAAATAGCTCTTGAAATTTCCTGAAATGTGTGATATAATTAATGTGGCGGTTGCTGTGCAGATTCAAAAAAAGCGGTGCGAACCGTCTATAGCTTATATTTGAAAGGATTGTTACAGATATGCGACTGGTTACACGTTCGGATTTTGACGGGCTTGCCTGCGGTGCGCTTCTCAAGGACGCAGGGATAATAGATTCATGGACATTCGCCCACCCGAAAGACTTGCAGGACGGTCTGGTGGAGATAACCGAAAACGACTGCCTTGCCAATGTCCCCTACGTGGAGGGGTGCGGGCTGTGGTTCGACCACCACTCCAGCGAGCATGAACGTCAGCAGCTGGCGGGGAAGTACAAGGGCGAAAGCCGTATAACTCCCTCCTGCGCCCGCATTATTTATGAATATTACGGCGGAAAAGAGAGATTTTCCCATTACGACGATATGATGGAAGCTGTTGACAAGGTGGATTCGGGAAATCTTACAAAAGAGGAAGTACTTCACCCGGAAGGGTGGATATTGGTGGGCTTTCTTATGGACCCCAGAACGGGGCTTGGAAGATGGCGGAATTTCACCATTTCCAACTATCAGCTTATGGAAAAGCTCATAGACTGCTGCCGCACCATGTCTACACAGGAAATTCTCGACCTGCCCGATGTTAAGGAGAGGATCGAGGTATATCACGAGCAGACGGAAAAGTTTATCGAAATGGTACATGCCCACACAAGAGTTGAGGGGGACGTTATCATCTCCGACCTGCGGGGAGTCGACCCTATCTACAGCGGCAACCGTTTCCTGATATACAGCCTTTACCCGGAGCAGAACATCTCCGCTTGGATAGTCAGCGGAAAAGGCGGGAAAGGGTGTTCCTGCGCATGCGGATATTCCGTCCTCAACCGTACGTCAAATGTAAATGTGGGAAGCCTTATGCTCAAATACGGCGGCGGCGGACACAAGGCAGTGGGTACTTGCCAGTTCAGCGATGAGGAAATGGGCGAGAAAGTCCCCAAGCTGCTTGATGAGCTGGTCAATTACGACAAATACTATACGGCAAGCAAGGAATAAGCGGCTGGAGGCAGTAATGTGTGAGCAAAGCTCACACGAGAGGCAGGAGCGACTTTGCTGTTAATGTCATGTCTTGCTGTGTACATATAAATTATGCCGAAAGAACAGGGAAAACGGCTGCCGGACAGCTCCGGGACGTTAAAGGTGAAAGGGGCTTGGGGCTATACGGAGCGTATAAAATTACGGATAGTATAGATATGCGGTGAGGTATACAAGCCGTAATATAGTTTTGTGAGTATACCGAAAGTATTATTCAAAAAAATCGAAATATGATAAATTTTCGGGATTCCTTTTTGCGAAAGAAGGTTTCCCGAAAACAGTGCGGATAGGGAAAGCGGGGTTATGGAGTTATGGGGGAAAAATTCAAGAAAGTTGTCGGCGATTGGCAATTTTGGGGGTGCATTGCCATTGCGGCGGCGGGGATAGCCTTAATGGTGAGCATAATTGCCGAGGGTGTGTCCGAAAAAAACGCCGCCGACTTTAACTCGATAACGGAGGGAGAGTTTGCCGCCGCAGAATACGTTTCGGGGACGGTGGACTGCCTGTGGGGGGAGTTCGCTTATGAAGAAAAGGTGTATGACTTAGGCTTTTTTGAGCGGGACAGCGGGATAACCCCGGCGCACTATTACATAATGCCCCTGGCGGGGACTGCCGATACCGACCCGAAATTTGCCGTTCTCTGCCTTAACGAGACCATACGTGACAAACAGCACAACGATGAGGCGGAGCGGCTGATAGAGGAATATGCCGCTTATTTGGAGGGCGGCAAGCTGCCGGAAACGAGCTTTAAGGTGGTGGGAAAAGTGTCGGAACTTGGGGGGGAGCTTGAAGAGATGCTGTATGAGTATTTCCCGGAGGGGCTGAAAGAGACGGGGGAGGATATGCTTTGCCCTTATGTTATCACCTGCGGGAAAAAGGACGGACCGCCTGTAAAGCTGATTGTAAGCCTGTCGATGATATTGGCGGGAGTTGTCAGCAGCATTGGAGCGGCAAGTTTTGCTTTGAGCGGGAAAAAGCGTGTCCCGCTGAAGGATATTGATTTTACGAATTTCAGCGGTTAGGGGGAGCTCTTATTTAAGGTGTTTTCCCCGCCATAGGCGGGGAAAACACCTTTGGATTATTGAAAAAACGGTTTTGCATGAAATGCCGTTTGTATCGGTGATGAAAGGATAAAAGGTGAAAAAATTATGATAAAAGGATTATTGAACAACAGGCTGTTCTGGATATTTGCCTGCCTGATTGTTGTGGGGATAGCGTTCTTGGGAAAGTCGGTAAGCGACAAAAACGCCATGGCAAAGGGGGTTACCGATTTTAACGAGATGAGAGAATCGGACTTTATCGAGGGGCGGTTCGTTGAGGGGGAAGTATATGAGCTGCTGGACGAATTTGCCTATGAAGAGGAATACAATCAAGCTTTGGGGATAAAGCATAACGAGAGGGTGTCGAGCCATTATTATGTAATGCCCTTGTATGCGACCTATGATGACGATGTGACGAAATATGCCGCTCTTTGCATAGGCAACACACAGCTGGCGGCTCAGGCGCAGCAGATGATAGACGAATACTGGGACTACTGGGAGACGGGGAAAGAACCCGAATATTGGACTTCCATTTATGTTACCGGAAAAGTTTCCAAACTGGACGGGGAGCTTCTGGACTATTTCTATGAATGGTTCGAGTATGACAGCGATATGACAAGGGCTGAAATAGACGAGATGATATGCCCTTACATTATAAGCTATCAGGTGGCAGACGCCGCTTCCTCCACCATGACGGTGGCGTTGGTGGTCATGGGGATAGGAGTTATCGGCATTATTGCTGTGGTTATATGGCTAAAAAAGCAGGGGGGCGGAATGCAGACGGATTTCGGGAGCTTTAACGGCGGCAGTTTCGGCGGCGATAATTTTGGTTCAAACAGCGGCGGTTCGCAGTTTCCGAGCTCGTCAAACAGTTTCCCCACCGGGGGACAGGGCGGTTACAGCAGCGTAAACGACCCGGACAGGACGGAGATAGTTTCCGACACGTCCGCAAATACGCCCCAACGGAATATGCCCCCTGCCAACGGCGGCTTTGAGGATATGGATTCCATTGACACCTCGGGGCTTGGTGTGGGGATAGGGGACGATGACTAAGCGGCTGTATTTTTGCGCCGAAGGCGCAAAAATACAGCAAGATAAAAGGAGGGTATGAACAAATGTGGACTGTAGATCAGCTTAAACGCAACGCCAAGTCGGTGCTGAAAAATTTCTACTGGATAGCTGTGGTGGCGGGGATAATCGCGGGAATACTGGGGGCGGGAAACGGTGCTTCCATTACCACCCGCAACAGCTCCGCCGGCAGCAGTTATGACGATATTTCGGATATGATAGAGGAAATGTACGGCGATGACCATGACGGTTATTCGGACGATTATTATGATGACTACTATGACGGCTATTACGATGATTATTATGACGATTATGACTTTGACGATTATTTCGGCGGGGGACATTCCTCGGACATCAACGCTTCGGATTTCTTTTACCAAGGGTTCATAATAGCGATGTTTGGGGTATTTGCGGTGGTGTTTCTGCTGGCGTTCGCCTTTTCGGCGTTTGTGGGAATGCCCGTGAGAGTGGGGCATAACAGGTTTTATTTGGAGGCAAGGCAGGGGAACGCCAGCCTTAACAATCTGTTTTTCGCTTTCGGCGGCGGGCGGTATATGGCGATAGTCAAGGCGATGGTGGTTATGAATGTGAAGATATTCCTGTGGTCGCTGCTGTTCGTTGTGCCGGGGATAATCAAGAGCTACGAATATATCCTTGTGCCTTACATTGTGGCGGAAAATCCCAATATCCCGCTTAACAGGGCTTTCGAGATAAGCCGCAAGGTTATGGACGGGGAAAAGATGAACTGCTTTATTCTGGGGCTGTCCTTTATAGGGTGGAATATTCTGGGAAGTGCGCTTATTATCGGCATGGCTTTCGTAAGCCCTTATTACAATGCGACCTTCTGCGAATTTTACTGCTGCATGCGGGAAAAGGCGTTGGCAACGGGCATTGCTTCTCCCTATGAGCTTCCCGGTTTCGGGGGAAATGTGAATGGATTTACCGGAGGGGGCGGATTTGCCGGACAGCAGCCTTTCCCCCGGGGCGGGTTTAATGGGGGGTATGACCCGAACGGCGGATATAATCCCAATCAAGGGTATAACTCGAATCAGGAGTATAATCCGAATCAAGGGTACAATCCGAATCAAGGGTACAATCCGAATCAAGGGTACAATCCGAATCAAGGGTACA
>JAMOZU010000021.1:0-3321 GCA_023667745.1 Ruminococcus sp. | reverse complement strand
ATCCGAATCAGGGGTATAATCCTAATCAAGGGTATAACCCGAATCAAGGGTATAACCCGAACCAAGGATATAATCCCAATCAAGGGTACAACAGCCCCTACAATCAGCCGGGGAGTATGGACAGCATTGATACGGGCAGTTCCGGCAAGGTAGACTTGACAAAGAAAGATGACGGGGACGATTATCGGGGTCCGGAGATAAGGTAAGCAAATCCCTCGTTGAATTATGGGAATCAGTATAAGGTAAGATCATACCCATTTTGTGCAATATCCATATAAATCCGGGGAAAAATTCTCAAATATTCTCTTTGGAGAGAAAAATGTCAAATTACAATTGATTTTGGCGGGGTAAATCCGTTTGAATCGGGAGACTTCATTAAATGAGGTCTCCCGTTTTTTGTCATATTTAACTCCGGCGAGGCCGTTATTCATATTTTTTTAACAACAAAAAAAAAAAAAAAGCAAGAAATTTTACAAAATTTGGTTTAAAATGAGTGTATACCATCTTTCGGAACAAAAGAAAGGGTGAAAATCCGGGTTTGAGTAACGCCCCGGAAAAAATCCGAGAAAGAGTAACGCCTCGGAAAAATTTAAAAAAGGAGATATAGTACAATGAAAACAAAAAGAACTATGAAGAGCATTGCTGCTGCAGCACTGGCGTTGTCGCTGGCGGCATTGCCCGCCGCCGATTATGCGGTGAACGGTGGGTTTAGCTTTGGGATTCTGGCGAGTGCGGAGAGTGAGCCTGTTGTAGTTGCATCCGCCGATGAGCTGACAACGGCATTTACCAACGCTGCGGACGGTGCTGTTATTCAGCTTAATGCTGATATTGCAATGGACTGGGCGATTTTCAGAGGAGGTTCTTCCGGTACAGCGCAGATTACACTTGACCTTGCAGGACATACATTGACAGGCAACAAAGAAGCCGATAATTACAAGACACTTTATGTTTACAAGGGCGGCATTACACTGAAATCCTCCGCAGACGGCGGTAAAATCGTAGGCGGTGCTTCCGTCGGGCATTCTTCCAATGACGGCACTATGTCGCTTACTATTGAAAGCGGTTCGGTGGTAAGCTCCAATGCCGCTGCAACTGCCGTTGAATGCAAAAGAAGCGGTAATCTGAAAATTCAGGACAACGCCGATATTCAAGGCGAGGTTTTCGTAAGCGGCAACGGTAAATTTGATATGACAGGCGGAACAATTACAGCCAACGGCGGATTCGGCGTGTCGACAAACGGCAGTCTTACAGATGATACGGCTGTTATCAACATCAGCGGAGGTACAATAAACGGCGGCAGTGAAACGGCTGTTTATCTCCCTGCGGGACAGCTTAATGTCAGCAACGGCGACATTACAGGCGCAACAGGCGTGTTTGTCCGCGGCGGTAAGGTCGATATAACAGGCGGCAAGATAACCGCAAACGGAACCAAGACCGTCGGAGACCCCCAGTATGCTCCTTCCGGCGACGGTGCTGCTGCCAACGGAGACGCTATAGTTATTGCGGCTACCGGAAAAGGCTATGCAAGCGAAACATTCGGTGCTGCTCCGCAGGTTACAATTTCCGGCGGTGAAGTAAAAAGTACTCAAGGGAATGCGGTAGGAACATACATTGCGGAAGGCTCTGACAGTGTAGACGGCTTGGAAAAGGTTACAGGCTTCGTTGAGGGCGGTGTTTTTGAGAGCGGAGCTTCCGTTGATGAAATGTTCGAGGGCGATGTTGTCAAGAACAGTGCTGCACAGGCTGATGTTACCGTTGGCGGTACAACAACGGCAGTTATCGGTTCGGCTACCGAAATTCAGACAGCAGTTACCAAATTGATCGAAGCAGCCGCAGATGGCACAGAGGTCAAGGTCGATGTTGTTCAGAACGTTGAAACCATAACCGTTCCCGAAGGCGTGGAAGTTACCAACTCCACAGGCGAGGACATTACCGTTAATGATGTGGTAGTTGAAGACGGTGACACGGCAGAGGCTATCGACACAACCGACCCCGCCAAGTTTGTAAAGGTAGACGGAACTCCCGCTACTTGCACCACTGCCGGATCAAAAGATTATTACATCTATGACAATGATGATAGCGTTAAGTATGTTGCTGTTGAGGGCGAAGACGGCAAATATGAGCTTGCCGGAGATGACCTTGCAATTGCTGTTGATTCCACCGCTCACGACTACACCGGAGCAGCCCCCACTTACACTTGGTCTGCCGACAACACCGCTTGCACAGCTGCTATTGCTTGCAAAAATGACAGCACGCATGTTCTGACCGTTCAGGGTACTATTACCGAGGTTATCGACACCGACGCAAAGGTCGGCGAGGCAGGCTCCAAGCACAAAGTGGCAACATTTACCCTTCCCGAGGGCGTAACAGGCGTTACACTGACAACACAAAACTCCGCCCCCATTGCAATCCCCGCACTTCCCGAAGACGACCAAGATTTGGTTGACTCTCTTGCGGCTAAAGCAAAGGCGGCACTTAGTGTGTTCACCATGAATGTTACCAACGAGACCAAGGCGAGCGAAGTTGAAGCGGCTGTAAAGACCGGTCTGCCCACTGCTCCCGCAGGCGTTACGGTTGATGTAAAGTGCGTTAAGACCGATGCGACCGAAGAAGCAACAGGCTCGGCTGTAATTACCGTAACCTACACATCCAACGGCAAGACGGCAAATGCAAGCAAAACCCTTACTATCACAAAGCTGACATCTGTTGAGAAAACCGATGCGGAGAAAGCCGCAGATGCTAAGGAAACTCTTGCCAACAGCTGGCTTATCGGCGCAGATTGCTCTTCCTGGCTCAAAGCCGATGATATGGGCAGCTGGGGCGCAAACTCCATTGCCGAGATTGCACAGGATCAGATCCTTGCGGACACCGGAGCGGCTGTCAGCGTAAGCGGCTACACCGTTGACAATGACGGAAACGCTGTTGTAAGCGTTGTTATCAAGATAGGCGATGCGACCGAGAATGCGGAAATACCCGTAAAGGTTGCCGTTGAAGCGGCTGTTACTCCCCCCGTTGTCAACTACTACAGCGTATCTCTGGCAGGGGATTATATCGGCAGCGGTATCACCGTATCGAGCACAAGAAACACCGCAGGGGCGACAATTACGGTTAAAGTTCCCGTAGGCTACAGCGTTGACGTTGTAAGCGGCAGCAACAGGCTCACAACCATTACCGACGGCACAGGCAGTTTCACAATGCCTGCAGGCAATGTTACTTTGAGAGTTTCAAGCTACATCGGCATGCTCTCTTCCGGTTACAAGAACGCATACATCTATTCCTATGACAGCTCCATGAACCACATCACCACCAACTCCGTAAGAG
>JAMOZU010000219.1 GCA_023667745.1 Ruminococcus sp. | reverse complement strand
CATTCCCCCCTTTCCTTCACCCTTACCCCACCCCCAGGCTGTCGCCTATGAATTGCTTAACGATAGCTGTATACGTACCTTGCCAACCTGCAACCTTGATATACGATAAAGTGCGGAAATATGCCGTACGCTTTCCTTGCCTGCCTGCAACCTTGATATACGGTAAAATGCGAAACTATCGCTATATACGTCCCTTGCCGGTGTTCGCAATGACCTGAAGTTTGTGGTAACGCAAGGTACTTTCTTTGCAACGTGATTTTTATCTAACCCCTATCCGCCAATTGCTCCACAACTATTAACTATTAATTATTAATTATTAACGTTTATGCAATTTTTCAAAAAACCCCTTGACAAAAAGGAAGATTTATAGGATAATATAAGTAAGTGTATATGAAAAGGGCGGAGTCAGAAAAATAAATTTTCCTATAGTGCAATAATCTGCACCGGAATGATAGTATAACCGCAGACCGCCAAAAAGGAGATAGCATACCATGAACAACGAAAACAACGGGAGTTCCCGAAGAATAAATATCGCTTACATAGGCGGCGGCTCAAGGGGCTGGGGCTGGAGGCTTATGCCCGCTCTGGCGGACGAGTCCCTGTGCGCTATGGTAAAGCTTTTTGACTCCGACAAGGACTGCGCTCTTGCCAACGAGGTCATCGGCAACAATATCCACGACAACGGCAAGACCAGAGGCGACATTGTTTACCTTGCCTGCGACACTGCCGAGGAGGCTCTGCGTGATGCTGATTTTGTAATACTGAGCTTCGAGACGGGCGACTTAGAGGACAGCGTAAGCGAGCTTCATCTGCCGGAAAATTACGGCATTATGCAGACAAGCGGCGAAAATTCGGGAGTTGGGGGGATAATAAGGGCGTTGAAAATGATGCCCGTATGTTCGGATTATGCAAAGCTGATAAAGGAAGTTTGCCCCAAGGCATGGGTGATAAACTTATGCACGCCTATGGCGGAGTGCATAAGCGTTATGCTAAAGGCATTTCCCGAAATGAAACTGCTGGGGACGGATAATCTGTCCTTCTCATGCAGAGAGCTTATTGCAACAATGCTTTGCGAAACAAAGGGCGTTTCGGGCATACGCAGGCGGGATATAAAGACCAACCTTATCGGCATAAGCGGTTTCGGCTGGTTCGACGGCATATATTCGGGGGGGGAAGACCTTATGGGTATGTTCGGAGAATATGCGGAAAGGTACGGCGATTCCGGCTACGAATTCCGCATAAACGAGTTCAAGACCAACCCGGACGCAGACGCTCATAAGGTAAAGTTCGACCTGTTTCTCCGCTACGGGCTTATCCCTGCGGTAAACGACCGCACGGCGGCGGAGTTCTGCCCCCCGTGGTACACAAGTTCCCCGAAGCTGATGTCATACTGGAAATTCTCCCCCATGACGGCGGGTTACAAGAAAAAGATAATGTCCGACAAGGCGGCAAGGGCGAAAAAATATATGCTGGGCGAGCCTCTCGGGCGGTCGGTAACACCTACGGAAGTGCCGCAGATAATACGGGCTTTATGCGGAGGGGGGAATTTCATAGCCTCCGTTGACCTGCCGAACATGGGGCAGGTAAGGGGTATTCCCGAAGGGGCTGTGGTATGCACCAATGCTCTTGTAAGCGCAGAGGGGGTACGTCCGGTGACGGCAGGAGAGCTTCCCCGTGACATTCTGGGACTGTCTTTGCGGCATGTTTACAACCGTGAGGCTGTAGTGAAAGCCTATCTGGAGCGCGACCTTGACATTGCGTTCAACGCCTTTCTCAATGACCCTGTGAACACCTGTTCCCTTGGAGATTCCGCCGAGCTGTACAAGCAGATGATTGGAGCGGTAAGGAAAAATCTGCTGTATTATGCCCAAGAATGAGTGCCGATCAAGGTATTTTCACCCGCCGTCGGCGGGTGAAAATACCGCTTGAAAAAGGAGTTTTTTAATATGCCTAATGTTAAACCTGTTTCCGACTTGCAGAATTACAGCGAAGTTCTTGCGAATGTGGCTGCGGATAACCCGGTTTTTCTTACAAGGAACGGCAGCGATGAATACAAACGGCAAAGGGCTGCTCTTAAAATAATGGCGGAGATCGCCAAAGGCAGGATAGCCGCCGATGAGCAGGGGTGGTTGACCCCGGAAGAGGTCGAAAGGGAACTGGGGATATGAGGATACGCATTTCTCCCTATGCGTTGAATGACTTAAAGGAAATTAAGGACTATATTTCCCAAAACTTAGGTAATCCCATTGCGGCAAAACGTACAGTAAAAAATATTTCCAATACCTATAAAAGGCTTGCTGACCAGCCGTACATAGGAACAATATTGGAAGAAGCCGCAAAATACGATATGGAAATCAGATACCTTGTAAGCGGGAATTATCTGATATTTTATCAGGTGGGTTCTTTTATAGAAATATACCGCATTATCTACGGCAGGCGGGATTATTGCAGGCTGCTTTTCGGCAGCTCCGCCGATGCGGATAAAGATGAAGAGGATACAAAATAAAAACTTGGGTAAAAACTATCTCCGAAAGGAAGTTTTGCAGAATGAAAAAAGCATTGGATAACAGGGAGCTAAGCTGGCTCAAATTCAACAGCCGTGTGCTTGAGGAGGCAACGGACCCTTCTGTGCCTTTATGCGAGCGGCTGCTGTTCTGTCAGATATTCCAGTCGAATCTGGACGAGTTCTTTATGATAAGGGCGGGGTCTCTCTATGACCGCACGCTGATAGACAACAGGAATGTTGACAACAAAACCGGCATGACCCCCGCAGAGCAGCTCCGTGCCATTTACAAAAAAGTCCACGAGATGATCCCTGCCGTGGAGACCGCCTATGCGGACACCATGCGTGAGCTTGACGCTGCGGGAGTGGAGCATATAGAGCTGTCGAAGCTGACGGAAAAGGAAGAGGAATATCTTCACGCTTACTTTAACTCGGAGATACGTCCCATTATCTCCCCGCAGGTGGTGGATAAACGCCACCCGTTCCCGTTTCTGTCAAACAAGGCTATATATGCGGTCACTCATCTGGAGAGCAAGAACGGCGTTAAACTGGGGATAATCCCCGCAGGAGGAAGTTTCCCCCGAATGGTGATACTTCCCGACAAAAGCCGCCTGCGGTTCGTACTGGCGGAAGACGTTATCCTTCGCTACTGCTCGGACGTGTTTGAAAATTACAAGATACTTGGCAAGGCTGTTATCCGCATAACGAGAAATGCGGACATCAACCTTGAAGAGGGGCTTTACGACCGTGAAGCCGATTACCGCAGGGTTATGGAAGAGCTGCTGAAAAAGCGGAGAAAGCTGTCCCCCGTTCGTCTGGAGTTATACGGGAACTTGGGCAGCGAGGGAATAAAGCACCTTTGCAGGAATTTAGACCTTACCGAGGAGAAAATTTTCTTTACCGCCGCTCCCCTTGACCTGTCCTTTATATTCACCGTGAGAAACCGCATAGAGCGGGCGCACCCGGAATTTTTCTACGACCCCGAAAGTCCCCAGCGTCCGAAAGACGTTATCCACGGCATGTCGCTGCTGCCCCAGGTGTTAAAGCATGATGTTCTGTTAAGCTATCCTTATGAAAGCATACGTCCCTTTATCGGGCTTTTGAACGAGGCGGGAAACGACCCGGAGGTCATTTCCATAAAGATAACCCTTTACCGGGTTGCAAGTAATTCCAAGGTTATAGAAGCCCTTATAAACGCCGCAGAAAACGGCAAGGAAGTTTTCGTATTGGTGGAGCTGCGGGCAAGGTTTGACGAGGAGAACAACATTGAATGGTCACGCCGCCTTGAAAGAGCGGGCTGCAAGGTGATGTACGGTCCGGAGGGGCTTAAAGTTCATTCAAAGCTGCTGCTTATTACCCGCAAGAACGGCAGGGAACTCCAGTACATCACCCAGATAGGCACGGGAAATTACAACGAGAAAACCTCCGAGCTGTACACCGACCTGTCCCTTATAACAGCCGACAGCCGCATAGGAACGGAGGCGGGAGTGGTGTTCAACGCACTGTCTCTGGGTAACCCCGTGGAAAACTGCAAGTATCTTATGGCAGCCCCCAAAAGCCTGCAAAACAAGGTGATAGAGCTTATCGACAGGGAAATTGCCGAGGCAAAAAGCGGGCGGGAGGGTTATATAGGCTTGAAGCTCAATTCCGTTACCGACAAGACCCTTATAAACAAGCTCATCGAAGCCAGCGGGGCGGGAGTAAAGGTGGATATGGTGGTAAGGGGGATATGCTGCCTTATTGCGGGAATAGAGGGGCAGTCGGAGAATATCACGGTGCGGAGCATTGTGGGGCGGTATCTGGAGCATTCGAGGATATACATATTCGGCTGCGGGGAGCGGCAGAAAGTGTATATCTCCTCGGCGGACTTTATGACAAGGAACACCCTGCGGAGAGTGGAGATAGCGGCTCCCGTTTATTCCGCCCCTTTGCGGGAGCGGATACTGGAAATGTTCGACATTCTCATGAGAGACAATGTAAAAGCCCGCATTCAGGGAGCGGACGGAGTTTACCGCCGCATACGGCCGGGGGAGCATGAAGAGCGGATATGCGCACAGGAATATTTCGCAAGGCAGGCAAGGCTCTGCGCCGAAGAGGCTGCACTGAAAAAGCCCG
>JAMOZU010000218.1 GCA_023667745.1 Ruminococcus sp. | reverse complement strand
ACTTGAAGCCTTTCTTCATCCAGATACTGTAGAATATCTGCGGTATGATGATACCCGCAGCGGAAACCGCAAAATCCAGCAGCAGTCTAAGCCTGCCCGATTTGACGTCGGCGTTCTTTACCGACTCGTCCGTATCGGCTTTCTGCTTGTCAAGCTCCAGCTTATACAGCTCCGCTACGCTCTTTACAGCCGCAGAATGCTCCTCAGTGCCCTGTTCAAGACTTTCAAGCCCTTCCAGTTCACGGGATATTTCTTCCCTTATCTTAACATCAAGTTCGTTTTTGTCCATAGTGAACAACTCCTTTTTAAGAATATTTCGGAATTACTTCCATAATATAAGCTGTTTTAGCTGCGGTCTACTTTGAGGATTATGTCGCTTTTATCCTCAAAGCTGTCAAGCTCCCTGTTAAATTCAACCGTGAGAAACTCGCTGAAAGGGTCGTGAGTGTTGATTTTCAGCGACCCTGCACGGCGGCGTTCATCAAGGCGGAAGAAGAGTGCCGTAACGGCCGCCGCACCCGTGCAGACCCCGAACAGAAAGACAAATATCATACACAGCGTTTCTATTGCATATGCCTCCTTTATACAAATATACCACACTTTCCGGTTACCTGCGTGACTGAATTTCGGCGCATTCGGAGAAATATATTCCGTCTTCGTCCGCTTCAGGCGGGAACACCATGTCAATGATAAAGCACTCCAAGCCATCGTCCATAACGGTTTTCGTGTGGTCAAAATCAAGCCACTGTATGCCGTCCGTATAGCTCCAGCCTACGGTTTCTCCGAAATCGGTGGTGTCGATACCGAGGAAGGTGTAAAAATCATTCAGCGTAACGTCTGCGCCCAGAACATAATTCCTGTTCAGATGATACTCCGCTTGAAGAACTCTGCTGAAAGTAGACTGAAAATATCTGTCGGAAAAGGTATCGTAAAATAACTTTTCCTCTTCCGAATCGTCAAAGTCAAGGCAGGTGTTTTCCGCAAAGGTTGCGGCGTATATGGGTAGGGGAGTGCTCTTTTCGGCGGCTATTTTCCGCAGAATATCCTTGTGCGCCTCTTCGCCGTAAATTTCCTTGACCTTGTTCTTGTAATCGCCGTATGCCCTGTTCACCACTGCGTATGCGCTTGTAAGCATTGCCTGCTGACGTTGACTTAAAATATTCGCTCCGAACATACAGCATACAGTAAGCACTCCGGTGACAGCAGGCGGAATGTATGCAGGGGCGGCTGCTTTGACAATTTCCGCTTTTGTAAGCTCTTCGCCCTTTTTCTCCTGCGCCTCTTTGATGAGAGAATCCGCTTTCAGTGCGGCTTTCGCCGTTGCCATTGCCGTAATCACCACTCCTGCCGCACTTATAACGGTGAGAATGGTTGACGTGTGCCTTTTGAAAAAGTTTGTTACATTCATTGAAATTTCTCCTTTGCATAAAAAATAGGAGAAACAGTTCAGCTAACCGAGCTGACCGTCTCTCCGTAATATAAATTGTTTTTGCTGCGAGTTATCCTCGTTCTTTATCCAGCAGTTTGAAGAACCGCCTGTAAAGTTCATAGTATGTACCTCGACAGCAGGGGATATTGTCCGAGGCTTTCAGAATATCATAACTCACGCCCTTTGTTACCGCTTTGAGGATATACTTGCCGAGAACCTCGTCCGTATATTCAGCGACCCTTTCGAGCATTTCCATTCTTTGAGAATAGAACGCTCTTGCTACTGCGCACTTTTCCGTGGGGCTGCTTTTGAAATTCCTGATTTTTTCGGGCTGTTCGTACATTGGCGTACTCACACCGTCAAACTCCGAATAATGCCTGCGCCAGCTTTCATATTGCAGGCAAAAATGTTTCAGTTCCAAGTATCTGTGTTTTTCAAGATAATAGACGTTTTTCTCCGACAGTTCGGAACGCACTCTGCTCATAAATATCTTCCTTTCGTAATATGATTTGAATTTGATGTACCTCCTTCTATAACCATTGTAAAACACAACCTTGGGAAAGTAAAAACAAAGTGAGTGGAAAAAATAAAACGCCCTGTTCGAGATAATCTCAAACACGGCGTTGACCGTTTAAAAATTCGGACATCCATCTTGCCATGGTAGCCTCGTGGGGAAAATCCTCAAATCCGAGAATATCGGGAGTTATCAGCCCTTCGATTACACCTCGTATGACCTCCGCTTCGTAATGCTTGAATGGGAAAATATCATTGCCGATACAGCGGTGTATTTTACGGCAGACAGGGCAGCGAAACCGTTTGAGGGCTATGCAGTATCTTTGCCGCCCCTTTGTCAGCACTGTCCGCCTGACACTGTCGTAATATTTGAGTGTGACCCCGCAAGCCGGGCAATCGGTATGTTCGGTTGTTATCAATTCGGTCTTCCTTTCACGAAAAGTTAGGCATAATATGATTATACACTAAACAACGGGAAATTGCAAGCCGAAAAAATAAAATGAGTTGCAGGGCATGCTTATTTCATATAATTTTATTTGAATAAATTATGAACTTTAGCATATTAAAAAGCGGACAAACGCCTATACAGCGCAGTCCGCATGGCATCGGCACTTTTCAGTTTGTTGTGGTTTGTATGTTTCGGTTCGCCGAACCTCTGAAAATGAACCACTTCCCTTTGCCGCAGGAATCTGATAGGGTCGCGGACGTCGGGGTCGTCGGCAAAGCGGAGGATATTGTCATAGGTGGTTCGGGCTTTTTGCTCCGCCGCCATATCCTCGTGCAGATCGGTGATAATGTCACCCTTAGACTGGAAATATGCCGCCGTAAAGGGAACTCCCGCCGCCGAGGCCGTGTATATCCCAAGAGTGTGGTCGACGTAATAGGCGTCAAGACCGCCCGCTTTTATCTGCTCCGGAGTAAGCCCCTTGGTGAGCTGATACACAATGGCGGAGATCATCTCAACATGCGCCAGTTCTTCCGTGCCGATATCCGTCATTATTCCTTGAACCTGAGGATAGGGCGCAGTGTACCTCTGGCAAAGATACCGCTGGGAAGCTGCAAGCTCTCCATCGGGACCGCCCAGCTGGGTGATTATCATTTTAGCCAGTGCCGCATTGGGCGTGCTTATCTTGACCGGATATTCCAGCCGCTTTTCATATAGCCACATCAGTTAGCCTCCTTTTCCCAGGGCCAAGGACCGTTCGCCCATTCAAACATGTTTTCGCAGTCGGATTCGGTAGGAAGTACCGGTCCGTAACTGCGGGTGTAAAGCTCCTTCGCCCTGTCCATTAGAGCCTTGTATTTCCTGTAAGCCGCAAGTCCGTTGGCGCAGGTCGGGTGGGTGTCAAGATAAAGCTGAAGCTCATACAGGTAAAATCCGTACATCTGTATAGCGTACATCAGCTGACGTTTCCTATTGTCCATACTTCTTTACCCCCTCCTTGCCGAGAAACGGAAAATCAAGACAGGGAAAAACCGTTCCCTTTTCAAGGGCGGTATTTTCCGGATAAGTGTTTTCCCACTGCTGATAGGGGACATAAGCCATTGCCAAAGGCGTTTCCGCCGGAAATCTGCCTTCGGGCACTGTAAGTCCCGCAGTAGTGCATCTGCTGCCGTTCATTTGCTTTCTCCTTTCCGTAATTAGCATTAGGAGAACCTTAAGTTCTCTTTTTTATTATATGTAAACGGCGGGGCGGAGTGACAATTTTTTTAAATCAATAATCCGCTGCGGGCGGATGATCTGCCGATAATTTTCGGAAGGTTGAAGTTATTGAAATTCATTATATTTTAACAACAAATTTATTATTTGCTAAAAAAATCTTTTTTTCACACATTCTGCCGTGATAGATGTTATAATGAAAAAGATGTAAAAAAATGTCAAACTCATGTACCGAATTTCGGAGATGAGGGAGAAATTGTGAAAAGGGGTTTTATAATTATGGAAATTTTTGGTATTATTATGCTTATTATTATGCTGGTGGTTGTTTTGATAATTTATGTAATAATGGCAAAAAAAAATGAGTGCAGCAGCGCAAATGAAAGGTTACGAGGAAATGACAGTCTTCTGTTTTTTGGCGGCACCTTTGGCTTATTTCTACGTTATCGCTTTGCCCGACCTTAAATTAAGAGAACAGAATGAGGCGCTTATAAGAGCTGTGCGGGAGATAGAGATACGAGCAGTACCCAATAATCTCAATTCGGAGGAGCCGGCTGACGAGTACCGGATAAATGCGAAAGAATCACGTTATAATTCCGCTGTTGAGATGATGAACAAAAACAGTGAAGAATCGCTTAAAAGGTCTGCTGAGATATTTAAGAGCATTGAAGGTTGGAAGGATTCTGCCGAGCAAATAAGGTTGTGTGAAAGGAAAATCATCAAAATCAATGAAGCAAAGGAGGCGGCTTTACAAGAAGACAAAATAATTAATACAAAAATAATTGTTTTGATTGCTGTTGCCTGTGTACTGCTTATTATTATTCTGGCAGGATTGCTTACAATTTTATAAACTATTTTTCTTTCAAAAATAAATTCTGCCATAAGAAATTTACCAAAGCAGAAATTCCTTACGGTCTTTTTTTATTTTTGGTGTTGACGGCAATGGCGGGGCTGCGAGGTAATCAACCTATGGGAAGAGTGAATTTATTGTGCATATTGCCGTAAAAACAGGTGTTGCAATTGTAACAT
>JAMOZU010000217.1 GCA_023667745.1 Ruminococcus sp. | reverse complement strand
TTACAACTTTATTGTGTAATCATGGGCTGCATTGGTCAATCATGTCTCCGGGAAATCACCGCCCCATACCGGGGGGGCTTTCGCCGCCAGCTCCCGCAGGACATCTGCGGGAATATCTCCCGCCTCCGCTTTCTCATGATGATACGAACACAAGGAAATGAGATTGTCAATATCACAGCGTTTATCAAAATCCGCCGCCAGCGAAATAATGTGATGCACCTGTATATCCGTATCATACCGCCCCTCCCGAAGACACACCCTGCACAAATGCAAGTCCCGCTCCGCCGCCTGTTCCCGCACTTTCTTCCACGCCGCCGAACTTCTGAACCTTGTTATCCTGTCATATTTCCTTTTGCTTTTCGGCCGCATAGGACACACTTCATTTAACTTGTGAAATCTCCCGCACCACAAACACGCCTTTGTCATTTTATATTCCCCTCAAAAAAACAAAAGCAGGAAATAACGCCTGTTATCCCCGCTTTTTGAAATCGCAATTTTCTATTATGATTATATCACACTTAAAAACTGCAATTCAATGAAATTTACTGCAATCTTTTTTGAGATTTTTCAACGCCTCGCCGTGGAGCTGATAAACACGCCTTATTGAATAATTCATTATCACCGCAATCTCTTCCCACTTTTCCCCCAGAATATACCGCCTTATCAAAACCTCTCTCTGAATGCTGTCGGTGAGACTGCCGATAATTTTACGGACATTTTTTCTCTGCCTCACCAGCTCCCGGAATAATTCGTCCGCCTCCGCCTCATAATCTGCCAGTACACAAAGCCTCTTTTCAACGCTGTTTTCCTTAACGGTCAATTTCCCCGCATCGTTGACGGAACTTGCGCCTTTGTACCTGCACAGCTGCCCGAACGCATTCGCTCTGTCCCTTGCAAGAATATATTCCCGCTCTGCCCTGCGTGCGCATTGAAGAATATTTTTTATTTCCCGAACGTTCAATTACAACATCTCCTTTGAATGACAATATTTTTGATTTTCTACATTTTCTACATAAATCTACAGTAAAAAATGCCCGCAAACCCTTTTAATTCGCAAATGTAGAAACGGTGATTGACGAAATTTCTTCCCGTGCATGATTATTTGCGGCTGATTTCAAAGATGTGACAGGCTCTGCATTCCGTACCGCTTCTATCAGAAGTTCCTTAGTTTTTTCGTCTCCCGGAATTTCCGCAATATCCGAAATATCGACCTTTTCTTTAACCTCGGGATAAATAGATTTTGCGGGGATTATCTTCACCGCCGCCGCAGTTTTCATAACATTTTCCGCCGCTTCTTTGCCGTACTTTTCCCCCGCCCCGCAGGGCATTACAAGACAAGGGCGGCGATACCCCGCCGCCCAAGCCTTCCTCACATCTTCAACCGCCTTTTCCTGATAGTCTCTAAGTACCATTAATCTAACCTCTGACTTCTAATCTCTAACCTCTAAAAGGGCAATTCACTCTCGCTTATGACCTCTTGAAAGTCGGCGGGCAGGGGAGCGTTGGTGTTGGTATTCTGCGGATAATACCCGCCTGTACCATCGCCCAACAGCTTGTCATCGGGAATTTTGAACCCGCCTTTTCTTATCGTTTCAACGCTTCTGAACATATACGGCTTTGTGGAAAAATGACTTTTCCCGTCCGTCCCCATATATTCTTCTCTGCGGAAAATACAGCCCACCAATTTATTGGCAAATCCCGCTCCGAAGTTATTCCCCCAAGGAATTTCAAAGCCTTTGTTGGACTCTGTCACAGCAGATGTAAACGTCTTGAACCCCTTATTCGTGCAGTTGGGATTTACAGGGTCGTATTCAAGCTGATGAGCGACACAGCCCCATTTCCTGTCCGGGCGGGTATCGCTTTTGTATGAGTTCGCAAAGTAACTCTGATACTCTCCCTCGGCTATGTCAAGGGAAATTTTTATCATCTCGTTTCCCGCTTTCGATACCGTTTCTTCAACCTGCATTATCCTGCAAACATATCCCCCCGCAGGCAATGGCTGCCATTCGCCGTACGCTTGTACGCTGTCAAAATCCTTTGGTTTATTCATTTGAATTTCCTCCCGTTTTATTCGTTATCGTATTTATCCCAAGCGGATATTACCGCCGAAATATCGTTGTCTATCGTGTTTTCCTCAAACATTCCCATGGGCGTTTTGGCTGTGCTTTTGTTTGCATGAGTTTCAAAAACAAATCTGCCGTCAATGCACTTTGCCGTCAGAACCAAAGGGAACTTTGACTCCAAGCCGATTTTATTCAGCTTTTTTCCGTTGGTTTTTATCTGCGTAAATCCGTTGTCATCTGTCTGAGTGTGAGCCGTGAAAACAACGGTCAAGCCGTCTCTCATAGTCAGTGCATAATCAATTATGTAGTATACGCAAGCCGCAAGGTCTACCCATTTGTCATAGCCTTTTTCCTTTGCACGTCTCATTTCGTCCGCTACCATTATTCCGTTGACAGTGTCTATAACAAGCACCTTGATATGCCCTGCTCTGGTGTTTATCATCTGCAATATCTCCGTTACCGTTTTCGGGTCGTCGGTAACGGTGTAATTCTTACTTTCTTTGTTGTACTGCTTTTTCCAGCCTCTCCATGAAAGTCCCTTTTTATCGCAGTCAACATAGTAAGTGGTCTTGGGGTCGAGATTTCTCATGGAAGTTGTTTTTCCCGAACCGCTCTCGCCCATAATACAAAGTATTTTCGCCATATTCTCACCTTACCTTATCACTAAATTTTTATTCCTTGCAAGCCTTACTCCGGGGATATTTTCGCCGCCGTTCAGAGCCGCCTTTACAGCAGACTTATTCACTTCCGGAGCATGGTATCTCAAAAATTCCTCACGGTCGTGAAGCTCTGCCCAGCCGATAAAAGCATTCTCGTCCGTCAGCTCCACGCTTTCCGGGCTGTCTCTTACCGATACCGCTCCGCTTACCGTTTCCAGCTTCCTGTACCCCGCTGTTTCCATGCAGTTAATGAGGTATTTTTTAAGGCTTTCCGCCCGCTTTTCCTTTGCCCGCCGGCGGCTTTCAAGGCGTTTCTTTTCACCCTTTAACGCCTCTGCCTCTGCGGATAAATTCTTGATGTATTTCACAATATTTTCCGCCTTTTCCGTCAGTTCATCTTCCATTCCTTCAAGCGTGTCAAACCACGCCTGACCTATCTCCTCTGTCAGCCCCCCCGCATTCTCTTCCATTTCTTCCAGGCTGTCAAAAAGCCTGCGGTAATCCCCGGCTATCTCATAAAGTGCAGCCATTTTACACCAGTCCTTTCATATTCCATTCAAGAGTCTGCATAAGCTCACCGTACCGCTTGACCACTTTTCCCCGCTCATTTTTCGGTACACTGTCCCGGATAAAGTTAGCGCAGTCCTTTATGGCGGATATTGCGTTGGCGTGCAGCAGTTCGTAAAATTCCCCGAAATCCCCGGACGTTCCGGAAGCGTGTGCGTCCGCAAAGCATTCGTCCATTATCTTGTCGTTAAGCTCCCGCTCTAACCGGATATTCTTTTCCCGCAGCTTTTCTATCTCCTCATTCAGCTCTTCCAACGCCTCATCGTCCTGCTGTACCGCCACATCAACCGGGCGGCTTTCAAGCTCTTTTATTTCCCGCTCCAGCCGTTGGTTTTCCTCGGACAATTCGCTTATCGTTTCCGATTTTGCCCTTAGCCTGTCCTCGGCATGTTCGGCTTTTTCCCGCTCTTTTTCAAGCTCTTTTTTCAGCTTCACATACTCCGCATGTGTGGTTATATCGCCGTTCATTACCTGTTCCACAAGTTCGGGAGGAGCGGATTTGGCGGAGATGTCATATTGCAAGTATTTAGGTAATGCGTCAAAAATTTCTTGTTCATCTTTCGCTATTAGCGAAAGATAAAATTTATGTACGTTAATCATTCGGTACACAGTGTCTTTTTTAAATCCCATGGACTCAATCCATTTCACAAATACGCCATTGTTATACCTGCCTGCCGCCGCCAACCTCTCCTGCGCCTCCGCGAAAATCGCACCGCAGTTAGCCGTAAAATTCATGTACTCATTTTTCAGCTGCTGTTCCTTGCGTTTGAGATAATCGCCCATTTCAGCCGACAGCACGGCATAATTGAAACTGCTTGCTATCTCCTCTGCGTTGGCGGGAATAGACGGCTGAACCTCGTAACTTTTCTTTGCCATATTTGTTTACCTTCCTTTCTTTTTATCCGGCTTTTTCGCACCTTGCCACCGACAGTATCTTGTCGCAGTCAACCACGCTTGCCACTGCAATGGCCGCCCTTTCTGCGTCCCTTGCCAGTACCCTTATTGCGTATTTCTGTCCGCACAGCCGGTATTTTACCACCCACAGCTTCATACTTTCACACCCCCCGCTTCAAGAGCTTTTTCAATGCTTTCCCTGCTCCTGTTCAACAGCCTTGCAAGCTCCGTTATCCGTCTTTCGCCGCCGACATCTTCTGCCTTTTCAAAATACCATTTGCACACCAGAAAAACCGTATCTCTTGTAAAAGGTCTGTCCGCTCCGTGTCTGCCCGCTCCGCCCGTGTGCGTTGTATTGTATACTCTCTTGCACCTCAAAGACCTGCATTCCCGGCAATATCTTTTCCGGCTTGTCGGAGACTGCCTGAACCGTTCCCCGCATCCGGCGCAGAC
>JAMOZU010000216.1 GCA_023667745.1 Ruminococcus sp. | reverse complement strand
TGACCTCTTCCCCACCCCCAGGCTGCCGCATGTGTATTAATTAATACGTTGCGCACGTTACATAGTGGGGTTTTCATCAACCTGAAGTCTGTACTCTTGCAAGGGACTTACTTTGCATTGATTGCGATAGAGAAAAACCCTAAACAGTTCAGTAAAAGCTACTCTTCTCTGTCGTAAGGCGTGCTATACGGAGTGAAGGGTTATTGCGCAGTACAATTTGCACAAAACTTTTTATAGAATATGTGCAAGCATACAAATTTTAAATTTATGCGAAATAATTTGCGTAAGGCTATTGACAATCAAGAAAAATTATGTTATAATAATTATATATTCCGCAATGCAGTTTTTGCATATCTTTATGCCGAGCAGTGTTTTCCCCGCCTGCGGCGAGGAAAACACCCGAAAAAGCTACTTGATTCCTTTTGCCTTTGACTTATCCACCACTACTCTTAAAACGTCGTGAATGGTGCAGAGGCTTATTTCGCTGCTGTCGCCGCCGTATTCGCCGTCGAGAGTCCAGGGGACGCTGCCGTCGGCTTTGAATGAAAAGTCCGAGCCTTTGAAATAGTCAAAGCAGGGGTCGTCAAACTCTTTTTTGATAAGGGCGTTGAGGGTCTGGCTAAGTTCGGCGAGACTGCCGGGGCTTTTGATGAATATCCCCTCGAATATGCCGTCGTTCATGAGAATATCCTTGCCCGCAAGCCCTTTTATGCCGCCTACGGAAAGGGAATTTGCCACCATGCCGTACATATAATCCCCCTCGGCTTTTTTCCCGCCGCACTCGATTGTAAGGTGATATTTGGGCGGCTCGGCGGCATGCTGAATGGCTTCGTTGACGGCGGCTATGATATAGGCTGTTGCGCCCAGGGAATTTTTCAGCTGCTGGTCTGTGGCGTAGCTTACTTTGGTGAACGCTCCGAACGCCGCCACATAGGTAAAGTACCTGTCGTTATACGCTCCTATATCCACAAATTCCGGGCTGCCGTCTATTATAAGGCGGGCGGCTTCGGGCATTGACTTAGGGATGCCGAGACTGGAGGCGAAGTCGTTCATAGTCCCTGCGGGAATTATCCCCACGGGGACGTGATGCCCGCCGTCCATTATGCCTTTTATGGTCTCGTTTGTAGTGCCGTCCCCTCCCGAACAGACCACAAGGTCAAAGCCGCCCGCAAGTTTTTTCACCGTTTCGTAAGCGTCCTCCCTGAACTGGGTGGGATGGGCGGCGGTGAGGTAGCCCCCTCTTGTGAAGGTGTCGATTATTTCCGGCAGGTATGTATTGACCTGCCCTTTGCCCGAATGGGGATTGTAGACAAAAAGTAGATTTTTCATAGTAAATTCGCTCCCGGTCATAATTAATATACAAGAGGCTGTCCGCCTCTTCTAAGGAAACACCTCCCAGCACGGGGATCGTACAACCTGCATTTTTTTGAAATGCCCTTTGAGCAGCAGTCTCTTATAAAATATTATAACGCACTTTGAAATGATTGTCAATATTTTTGGGAAAGGTTTTCATCAAATTTACACAAGGGATAATTAATACTAATCCCCATTAGAATTATGGAGATGAAGCCGCCGCAAAAAATTTAGCTTTATGATTTTTGCGGCGGCTTAAGTCCCATAATTCAATGAGGGATTTGTATAATACCGATACCCATGTCGGGCGGCTTTACTCCGCCCGCGGGGGAAAAATCTTAAAAAGCCTTAAATCGGTGCTTCCTGCGGTTTGCTCCGAATGATACGCCTTGTTATTAAGAAAAATTATGTCAAAAAATATTTTTAAAACGCTTGACATATGAATGTAAAAGTCTTATAATATTTATAGGTACATTTTGTTTATTGATATGCATAAGGGCAAATAATTTTAATGCAGGAGGCAAAGGTTATGAAGAATATCCTTTTTGTGGCAAGCGAATGCGTTCCCTTTATCAAAACGGGCGGTCTGGCGGACGTGGTGGGGACTCTGCCGAAAATGTTCGACAAAAACGAATACGACTGCCGTGTGATTATCCCCAACTACAAGTGCATTCCCGACAGGTTCAGGAACGATTTCAAGTATATCCATCACTTTTATATGGATATGGGCGAGCGTTTCAACAGCGTTCATGTGGGGATAATGGAATACGAATACGAGGGGATAACCTTTTATTTCGTTGACAACCTTTTCTATTTCGGGGGCGACAAGCCTTATGCTGACACCCGCTACGACATCGAAAAGTTCATCTATTTCTCAAAAGCGGTAATGGCGATACTTCCCGTTATCAACTTCCGCCCGGATATTATCCACTGCCATGACTGGCAGGCGGGGCTTGTGCCGGTATACCTGCACACACTTTACAAGGATAATCCGTTCTACAGCGGCGTTAAGACTATCATGACCATTCACAATCTCCGCTTCCAAGGTGTATGGGACATTAAGACTATCCGTGCGCTGTCGGGGCTGCCGGAATATGTGTTCACGCCGGATAAGCTCGAATACAAAAAAGACGCCAACATGCTAAAGGGCGGGCTTGTGTATGCGGACTACATAACCACCGTCAGCGACACCTATGCGGGAGAGATTCAGACGGATTACTACGGCGAGGGGCTCAACGGCTTGCTGCGGGCGAGAAATCAGTCATTGTGCGGCATTGTCAACGGTATAGATTATGACGCATACAACCCGGAAAAAGACGATAACCTTGCAAAGAAATATTCCGTGAGGAGCTATAAAAAAGGCAAGGCTGCCAACAAAGCCGCATTGCAGGAGGAACTGGGGCTTGACAGGGACGACAACCGCTTTGTTGTAAGTATCATCTCCCGCCTTACGGATCAGAAAGGGCTTGACCTTGTGCGGTACGCTCTTGACAGGATATGCGACGAGTTTACCCAGTTCGTTGTCCTCGGCACGGGGGACGGGCAGTATGAGAACCTGTTCAGGGACTATGCGGGAAGAATGCCGGGGAGAGTTTCGGCGAACATTCTCTTTAACGAGGGCTTTGCCCACAGGGTATATGCGGGGTCGGACGCCGTGCTTGTCCCCAGTCTGTTTGAACCCTGCGGTCTTACGCAGCTTATCGGTCTGCGGTACGGATGCGTTCCCATAGTAAGGGAAACGGGAGGATTAAAAGACACCGTTGCCCCCTACAACGAATACGACGGCACGGGCATAGGCTTCTCTTTCACCAACTACAACGGCGATGAGCTGCTCAACACCATTAACTACGCCAAAAAAGTCTTCTTCGAGACCCGCCCGGAATGGGACAAGATGGTGGCAAGGGGCATGAAGACCGACTACTCTTGGGCAGGCTCGGCTATTAGATATCAGGAATTGTATAACCGTGTACTTGGTTGGTGATGAGAGGTTAGAAGTTAGAGGTTAGAATTGGGGACTGCGAGAGGCAAGAGGCAAGAGTTTATTTGGCGATACATATTGACTAACGGTTGTAATTCTTGCCTCTTGTATGTCAGGCGGCTTTTTCCCCCGCCTGCGGCGGGGGAAAAAGCCTTAAATCAGAACTTTCTTGTCTATAGTTTACTGATAGGAAATTTTCTATGTTTTATACAGAAAGTTTGACGGAATTTTGTAAAGTTTGTGCAAAATGACGGTTTTGGGCGTGTTTTTGGCAGGTTTGGGGGCGGAAAATTTTGGCAAATTGTTGCAAAATGACGATTATGCAAGTTAACAAAAGTAAAATTTTGTGCAAATTTACATATGCGGGCTGTTTAATTTGTTGAAAATAATAATTGACAGAATGGGCAATTTGTAGTAAAATTATATTAACGTAATTTTTATCCGAAAATCAGAGGCTGTCACAGACTGCTTCAAAAATTTAAATTAGGAGATTGATATTTATGAAGAGATCAAGAATAGTAAGCGTTGCCGCTGCCGCCGCTCTGGCTGCAAGTTTTGCTTCCGTTTCCGCCGTTTCCGTTTCCGCAGAGGACAGCTACAACGCCTACATAGGCATTCAGTCCGCAAGCTACACTTTTAGGAACGCTTGGAACGAGGGTTCTTACGGCAAGGGCATCACCGGAGACGACGGCACGGAGTATTTCAACCAGCTCACCGGCTGGGACGGTCCCACTGCTCTTAACATGGGCGGCGATTTCGTTGACGCACAGATCACAGGCGACGGCACTTATTCCGTTTCTGTTTCCAACTTCGATTTCGGCTCCGACGAGACTTTCAACCTCTTGTTCATTTCCACCGACGTTCCCCTTGACGCCGGCATTACCTTCAGCGATGTAAAGGTAATTATGGACGGTCAGACAAAGTACACCTTTGACGAGGCATATTTAAGCCCCGATGAGGCGGAGTACTGCCAGCCCATGGCAATCAACATCTGGAACGACGATCTTGGCAAGTCCGATGGCCTGTTCGGCTATACAATGCCTTCCGATTCCATTGAGATCCAGTTTACCGTTTCCGGCATGGGCGCAGGTTCTGCAGCTGCCGAGGAAGAGACCGCCGAGGAGACAACGGAAGCCGCTCCCGAAACCACAGAAGCAGCTCCCACTCCCGATTCCTCTACCACCTCTTCCACCACAGGCAACATGAGCGTTGCCGCTATTGCCGCTGTAATGGCTCTGGCAGGTGTAGGCGTTGTTGCTTCGAGAAAGAAGTAATAATTTTCCGTTACGAAAAATAAGATTCGCCG
>JAMOZU010000215.1 GCA_023667745.1 Ruminococcus sp. | reverse complement strand
CGGCTGTGCCCCCTATCATACAGAGCATCCCCCGCCCCTCTCCCTAGGGGTTCCCCCCCACACGGCAAGTAGCGGCATACCAAAAAACTAACTTCATTTCAGAAAAAAGTAAATCTGGCAAGTCGCAGCAGCAAAAAAGTGAAAAATATTTTCCAAAAAATCACAATCGCAAAAAGCCCCAACGGCGTTTGAGTTTATCTGAAAGGAACGTCCCCCATGGTCTTCTCCGAACTGACTTTTCTATATTTTTTCCTCCCCCTTGTCATACTCCTCCACTTTGCCGCAGGAAATACGAAACTAAGAAACATCATAGTCCTGCTGACGGGTCTTATTTTCTATGCCTGGGGCGAGCCTTTCTATGTCCTGATAATGCTTTTCTCCACAGCCATCGACTATACTGCCGGGCGGCTTATGGATAAATTCGACGGCGACCAAAAAAAACGCAGGATATGCCTTATCGTCTCGGTGTGCATGAACGTGGGTCTGCTGGCGGTCTTCAAATACAGCGATTTTGTCTTTGACAGCATAAACGCCGCATTTCATCTCTCCCTGCAAAATCCCGTCCTTGCCGTCAATAAAGGGCTTAATAAATTGCTTCCCTTGGGGCTTAACGAAAAGCGGGTGGAACTGCCCATAGGCATTTCATTCTATACCTTCCAGTCTATGTCCTACACCATCGACCTGTATCTGCGGAATATCACCGTCCAAAAATCCTTCCTCAACTTCGCTTCCTATGTCTCCCTCTTCCCCCAAATAGTGGCAGGTCCTATCGTCCGCTATGAAGAGGTCTCAAAGGAACTGGAGAACAGGCGGGTAAACGTGGTGAAAATAAGCGGCGGCATAGGGCTTTTCGTAAAGGGTCTTGCCAAAAAAGTCCTCCTTGCCAACAAGGCGGGTCTTATCTGGACGGAGATAAAAGCGGCGGACTACGGCAGCCTGTCGGCGGCGGGAGCGTGGCTTGGCATAATCGCTTTCGCTTTTCAAATATACTTTGATTTTTCCGGCTACTCGGATATGGCTATGGGACTGGGAAAAATGATGGGCTTCGACTTTCCCGAAAACTTCCGCCACCCCTATATCTCCCGCTCGGTCAGCGAGTTCTGGCGCAGGTGGCATATTACCCTCGGCAGCTGGTTCCGCTCCTACGTCTATATCCCCTTGGGGGGCAACCGCAGGGGAAAAATGCGTACCTTCCTCAATCTCCTTATAGTCTGGGGACTTACCGGACTTTGGCATGGGGCAAGCTGGAATTTCCTGCTGTGGGGGCTGTATTTCGGCATTCTTATAATCATCGAGCGGGCAGGGGGAGAAAAGCTGCTCAAAAAATTGCCCTCTGCAATTTCGGCTGTATGGACTTTTATCCTTGTCCTTTTCGGGTGGGTGCTTTTCGATACCGATACTATCGGGGACGCAATGCGCTATGCCGCCGCCATGTTCGGAGCGGGAGGAGCTTTTATCGACGATACAACCCAATATCTCCTGCTCTCCAATATAATCCTTCTTGCACTGTGCATAGTCATCTCATCGGGACTGGGGAAATATTTCATTGAAAAACTTGCCGCCCGCCGCCCCATATTCACCGAGATCGCCGCCATACCCGCCAACATCGCCGTTCTAATTGCCTGCACCGCCTATCTTGTCAACGGCGGATATAACCCTTTCCTGTATTTCAGATTTTAAATAACTTAACCGTAAATCAAGGAGACTCGCAAATGGAGCTGTACGAAAAGGCTTTGAAGCTGTGGCGTGGCTATGATGTAAAGACCGCCGCCGATATAGATACGAGACTGGAAAATTTCCGTATGCTTTTCGCCTATAATTCGGGAAAGATCGAGAACGAATCCGTAAACTGGCATGACACAAGGGAGATTTTCGAGAACGGAAGAGTAACGGGCTTTTCCGGGGACGTGCGTGCTTTGTTCGAGCAGAATAATCAGCGGCTTTGCTATGAGTGCCTCAAAAACGGGATAGCCGCAAAAGAGCCTGTAACTGTAGAGCTTATCAAGGAAATACACCTTATGCTGACGGCGGGGACTTATGACGAAAGGCGTTTTGCCGTAAACGGCGAACGTCCGGGAGAGTTCAAAAAACACGACTGTTCCGTGGGCATAAACGACGTGGGAGCAGCCCCGGAGGACGTGGAAGAGGAGCTTGATGAAATGCTTGAAGTATTGGCTGAAAGCCGGGCTGACCCATTGCGGCAGGGAACGTTCCTGCACGGCCGCTTTGAATATATCCACCCTTTTGCGGACGGCAACGGCAGAACGGGCAGAACCTTGCTCAATTACTTTCTTATGATAAATTCCCACCCGCCCCTGATAATCTATCATGAGGACAAACGGCTTTATTACGAGGCACTGGCTGCATACGACAAAGACGGCGAGCTGACTCCTCTTTACGAGTTTTTTAAATACGAGACCGCAAAAACCTGGGCGGGAAAATCGTCAGCCGTGAAATAGCTGCTCATTAACACATCTTACCCTTAAATCACCTTCACGGCTTAACTCATTAACTCACGCCGCTTATTGTAATTGTAACTTTTGCCTGTTATATAAAAAAATATTTTGCACTGTAATATAATTATATCACAGCTTTTTGCATTTGTCAATAGTTTTGCGCAAGGATTTTTATCTCTTTCACCGTTTCTCCCTTTTCCACAATTCCGCCTCTCTTTCTTTGTGCATATTAACCATATCTCTTTGCAATTCACCCTGCGGTTATACACAAAACATTCCCGCCGTCATATCCCCCTTTTGTGCGATCCGCCGAAAATGATAAAAGAGAAAACAAGCGATCTTTAAAAATTCCCGTTCCAATTTTCCGCTTCCGATACCAATCCCCATAATTCAATGATGGATTTGTATTATATCCGACTGCCTGAAAGGATCGTTCCCATGAAAATACAGCTTTCCGACAGCTTTTCCTATAAAAAGCTGCTGCGCTTTACACTGCCTTCGATTTTGATGATGATATTCACCTCCGTTTACGGCGTGGTGGACGGCTTTTTCGTTTCCAACTACGGCGGAATGGCGGCGTTTACGGCAGTGAACTTCATAATGCCCTTCCTCATGGTCTTGGGAGCGTTCGGCTTTATGTTCGGCACAGGCGGCTGTGCCCTTATCGCAAAGACCATGGGCGAGGGGGACAGCGACAAGGCAAACAGACGTTTTTCCCTTGTGATCTATGCAACAATAATAAGCGGCATATTCTTTGCGGCGGCGGGAATGCTTATCGTTCGCAAAGCGGCACTCTTGCTGGGAGCAACGGAGGAAATGGCGGACAACTGCACCCTCTACAGCAGGATAATCCTCCCTGCCCTGCCCTGCCTTATGCTGCAATACGCCTTTTCAAGCTTCTTCTCTGCGGCGGAAAAACCCAATCTCGGACTGACAGTCACCATTGCCGCAGGAGTGACCAACATCATCGGGGACGCCCTTTTGGTGGGCGTTCTCAAAATGGGGATAACGGGCGCAGCCCTCGCCACAGCCTTAAGCCAGACGGTAGGCGGCGTCGTTCCCTTGGTCTATTTCGCCCTGCCCAACAGCAGCCGCCTTCGCCTCGGCAGACCCGATCTTGATATGCGGGCTTTGGGCAAAACCTGTTCCAACGGCTGTTCGGAGCTTATGTCAAACATATCCATGTCACTGGTGGGAATGCTCTATAACCGACAGCTGTTGTATTACGCAGGAGAAAACGGCGTGGCGGCATACGGAGTCGTAATGTACGTCAATATGATATTCCTCGCCATATTCATCGGCTACTCCGTGGGGACAGCTCCCATTATCAGCTTCCACTTCGGCGCAAAGCACCCCGATGAGGTGAGGAGCATTCTAAAGAAAAGTTTTCTCCTTCTGGGACTGGGCGGCATTGCCATGCTGGGAGCGGCATTCGCACTGGGACGGCCGCTGGCGAAAATATTCGTGGGCTATGACGAACAGGTCATGAGCCTTACCCTGCACGGATTCGGGATATTCTCTTTCTCTTTCCTGTTTGCGGGCTTTGCCATATTCGGCTCATCATTTTTCACAGCCCTTGGGGACGGCTTTACCTCCGCACTTATATCCTTCCTGCGAACGCTCATATTCCAGTCTGCGGCGGTCATGCTGCTGCCGCTGATATTCGGCGTGGACGGCATATGGCTGTCCTCGGTGGCGGCGGAAATAACAGCCGTACTGGTAACCTTGGTATTCCTGCGGATAAGAGGCAGGAAAAGAGTGACCGAAAAATGAAAGCCTTACAAGAGCAAATAACGCCGCAGGGTGGGTCAAGGGCGGAGTCCTTGCGGAGTCATATGTTTTTTCAAAACACGCAAAGCCCCGGCGGCGTAAGCCGCCGCCCGTCATGACGCTGCAAGCAACACAGGGCGCAGGGTACTGATACAAATCCCTCATTGAATTATGGGACTTAAGCCGCCGCAAAAAAACATATGCGCAAATTTTTGCGGCGGCTTCATCTCCGTAATTCTAATGGGGATTAGTATTACTAAAATAGCAAGCAACGTTTGTGCTGTAGCACAAACCAATTTTCAGGGTCTGAAAATTGAATTTTGGGAAGTTTCCCAAGCCCTCAAAATTTAGCTGAAAGGGCAAAAAATATGGACGAAAAAAACGAGCGCAGGGAACAGCAAAGAGCAAGAAAAAAC
>JAMOZU010000214.1 GCA_023667745.1 Ruminococcus sp. | reverse complement strand
CAAAAAATTTGCATATACGATTTTTTGCGGCGGCTGATTCCCATAATTCAATGAGAGATTTGTATTATACTGTTCATAACGCTTCGGAAAATATGTATTTTGCGCGGAATTTTTTTCTTCGCATTGGGAGCGAATTTGTATAAACAGATACTTCACCGAAACCGCCGAATGTAATTTTACCTCATTAAACTGAAAAACCGGTGGGGACAAAGTTAGCAGAAACTGAAAATAAAGTGAAAATATTCGGAGAATATTCCCGAAAGGGCGGAATATTTGCGGAGACCTTGTCATATTATTTTAAAGCAGGGGCAAAAAAGGCTTGTGATACCAATCCCATAATTCAATGAGGGGTACGCAGAAAACGGGTCAAGCAAATTTGTTCCAAATAATCTTGCATCGGCAGGTGTTTTTTGAAAATGGCATATTCGGATATTGACATACTTGCCCGCATAGTCCAGTGCGAGGCGGGGGGCGAGGGAGAAACGGGTATGAAAGCCGTGGCATGCGTGGTGATGAACCGAGTCCACATCACCTACGGAGAATACGGCAGACTTGAGCATACCATCAGGGCTATCGTCTATCAGCCGGGGCAGTTCGACTGCGTAAGGGAGACCGTCGGCGGAAAGTACAACACCCAGACTATCTATAATATGCGCCCGGATCAGGTGCATTACGACATTGCCTCCTGGGCAATTGCCGGAAACAGGCTGACCAACCTTGGTTTTGCGCTGTGGTATTTCAACCCCTACACTCCCGAATGCAGGCAATATTTTCCCTCACAGGTGGGCGAATTTGTCATACGTATCGGCAACCACTGCTTTTACAATCCCACAGCGGCGTATGCAGATACATAGCCGCATTACGGCAGTTATATTTCACTAATCTCCTATCTCAACAAACACCCGAAAGGAATGATCGTTATGATGACAGGCTGCGACTATATGGGCAGAGCTTCCGTAAATCAAAACGGACGTAACTCCATGCAGGGAACGGGAAGCAACTCCCGCAATACCAACTGCACAATGCAAAACGGCAACGGACAAAATTACTCCTCACGGAACACAGCCAATCCCCCGGAAACCGTAACCGTTTCCGCCAATACCGCAAATGTCGAGTACCCTATGCGCAATATCCCTCAGCAGAATTTCGACACGCCCGAAATGCAAGGCTCTATGCAAATGGTGCTGTCCCATAACATCGGGGAATATGTGCTTGTGGAATTTCTCATCGGTACTGAACGGCTCATGCGCAAGCAGGGCATTCTCTATCACGTGGGTACGAGCTATATAACCTTGTACGACGACCAGAACAACAACTTTATCGTATGCGACATATTCTCGGTAAAATTTGTCTATTTCTACTATCCGGGACAGCGTCCGGGACAGAATTTCAACAGTATTTACAATGAGGGCAATTGATTTAAAAGCATTTACCCTGCCGCAGGCTGGGTAAATGCCGCCCTCAATAACGTTGCAAGCAACAATGACGTTGCAAGCAACAATGACGTTGTCGGTCACAAATTCCGGCAAACAAAAACATTACCCATTTAAAATCTCATAGATTATTCCTCACCGCAAAACAAAATTGCGGTGATTTTATTTCACATCACTGCAAATATATTGCACTCTGCACGAAACACTTCCTGCCTCCTGAATCCGTGCAAGCTCTGCTTGTCGTGCAAGCCCTGCTTGCACATTTCCTGCTTCCGATTGCGCACCTTTCCTGCTTCCCTTACTTCCCGAACTTTCCCGCAATCTCTCCCATAAACTTGGGAACATCTATCCCCTGAGGGCAATGCCCGGTACAAGCCCCGCAGGACAGGCATTCAGCCGCCTTGCCGCCGCCGATATGCTCAAATTCCCATGCCGCCCAGTCACCGTCTGTCTTGATACGGTTGTAGACCCGCAAAAATTCGGGAATATTTATCTGCGAGGGGCAATCGTCCGTACAGTAACGGCAAGCGGTGCAGGGTATGACCAGTTTGTTGCGGAACATCTCGCAGGCAGTGAACAGCAGCTTTTCCTCTTCCCCGTCAAGGGGCGAATATTCGTCAAAGGTGGCAAGGTTGTCTTCCATTTGCTCAACATTTGACATACCGCTCAAAGTCACAAGCACGTTATCCAGACCCATAAGCCAACGGAACGCCCATGATGCAATGCTCCTGTCAGGACAGCGGTTTTTGAGCAGCCCGTCCGCTTCATCGGACAAAGCCGCCAGCCGCCCGCCCCGCACAGGCTCCATTACCACCACGGGAATCCCCATATCCCGCAGAACCTCATACTGCTCCTTGGCATTGCCGTATTTCCAGTCATAGTAATTTATCTGCAATTGGGCAAAGTCCCATTTGCACAGTGCGGCAAACTCCTTTAACGTCTCCGTGGAGCAGTGAGCGGAAAAGCCCAGATATTTCACCTTGCCCTCTTTCTGCCGTTCCTCGAAATATTTCACCGAGCCCCCGTTTACATACTCTTTGGCAGTGTTGTCTCCCACTGCATGAAGCAAATAGAAGTCCACCCTGTCGGTTTTCAGCTTTTCCAGCTGCTCCGCAAAAACAGCCTTGTAATCGGGATTTGCGCCTATGTTGAACTTGGTGGCGATATAAAAACTGTCCCTCGGATAACGGCTTACAAGAGCGTCTCCCAGAAAGCTCTCCGACTTGCCGCTGTGGTAAACATAGGCAGTGTCATAGTAGTTGACCCCCGCCGCCATGGCCTTGTCGATAATGGCGGATGCCCGCTCAAAGTCAATATCGCCGTCGCCTTTTCCGGGAACGACAGGCAAACGCATATTGCCCATTCCCAACGCAGACAGTTTTATGCCCTTAAAATCTTTCATTATCATAACTTGTACACTCCTACAAGAGGCAAGAAATGTGCGAACTTCGTTCGCACCGGAGGCAAGAGGCAAGATTTATTACGCTTAACTTGCTTCCTGCAACTCTATATTGCCTATATTATTTTTTACTTAATTGCGTATCGCCATAAAATTAAATTAGTTTGAACATAATGAATCAATGTCAACTAACAGACATAATCACATTGCGCAGCAATAAACAGTCCCCCGAAACCGTGAGCTTGCTCACAATATTTCTTGCTTCTTGCCTCTTATGCAAGCGGAGCTTGCATATTTCTTGCTTCTTACTGCGCAAAGCCCTTGCGCACAAGGGGAATGAAAATTCCTCCCAGAGCATTTCCCGCCGACATTACCAGCAGATAGCCGAATGCTTTTGCCGACCAGCACGCCCCCACCGAAAAATAGAACATATTCGCAACACAATGTTCATATCCGCTTAATATAAACACCATAACCGGCAGGAAAATGGCAAGTATTTTGCCTACGGGGTTTTCTATCTTCTTGAATCCGTCTGCCGCAATAAACATAAGCATACCGCAAAAGAAGGACAGTACCAGTATGCTTAAAATGTTATCCGCCAGTTTCGTCTCGCAAAGACCCGCCGCCTTTTCGGAAATTCCGCTTATGCGGGTGCAGAGTATCATACAGCCCATAATGAAAGTCCCTGCCAGATTTCCCAGCCATATCACAAGCAGGTCGATAAGATAGGCGGGCTTGTTCTCCACCGCATACCCCACCTTCCCCGTAAACAGGTTGAAACCGAAGGAGAGAATGACGAACAGCCCCGTTCCGAACAGAAACGAGCCTATATACTTGCTGTCGCAGGACAGGTAGACCACTCCCCCTATCCCGATAGCAAAGCCCGTCAGCAAAGCTCTTAAGAAAATATCAACAAATCTTTTCATCTTTATGTACAGCCCCTTTTATCAGCCGGCGGTATTTTCCCCGCCGTAGGCGGGGAAAATACCCTAAACCCGATTATTAACTAATATTGCTTTTCCCTCTATCAGCCCGCAGTCAGCCTTGTTGTGGGTAACACCGATAAACAGGCGGTCACCTAGGTTTTCCCGTATGACCTTTCCCGTTGCAAGGCGGTTTTCGCTGTCAATGCCGGTAAACGGCTCGTCCATGAGCAGTGCGTCCGAGGAAGCGCATAAAGCCCGTACTATAGCCGTCCGCCGCTTCATTCCCCCGGAAAATCCCTTGACAGGGCGGGAAACGTCCGCTTCGGGAATGCCCGTTGCGGTAAGCATTTCACGAATCCGCAGCCGCAGGGCTTTTCCGCCGCTCCGTGAATATTTGCACACAAGCAGGCAGTTGTCCTCCGCAGAAAGCTCCTCAAACAGCCGATTTTCCTGAAACACCATGGAAACAGAGGAAGGTCGGTCTTCCACAGTCCCCTCAAAGTCCTCCAGACCCGCTATTATCCGCAGCAGCGTGGTTTTGCCGCAGCCGGATTCCCCCATTATCCACACAGCCCCCCTGTCCGGCAGGTCAAGGGAAAAATTGTCGAAAACTTTCTTGCCGCCCTGTCCGGCAGGGTAACTTTTGGTGATGTTGACAAGCCTCATGGCTGACCGCCCCGGCTGTTGCCCTGTGCGCCTTGCGGCTGACGAACCGTCCCTCTCGAAAGAATCTTCCGAAGAGTTTTCATCACAGCGTCCGCATTGTAAACAAGGCTCACCATAAAGCAAAGTATCACCCACAAAACCCACAGATTCGGGGCTTTTGCAACAAGCACGCACATAAAGACGGTAATTCCCGTATTTACGATAAGCCGCAGATAGTCAACTTTAAAGAAAATATACTGCCT
>JAMOZU010000213.1 GCA_023667745.1 Ruminococcus sp. | reverse complement strand
GGCGAGGTGCTTACTGCCGTAATAGAGGACTCAAACCCTTATCTCATAGGTCCGTCGGGCTGCGGGAAAACCTATCTAATAGGGCAGATAGCGGATATGCTGGGGATAGAGTGCCTTGACGTGGGGTACATAAACGAGGAATACGACCTGATAGGCTTTCAGACAGCTTCCGGCGGATATAACTATCCCGCATTCTACAGGGCTTACAAGTTCGGCGGCATAGTTTTCTGCGACGAGTTCGACAACTCCAACAGCAGGGCAGCTGTAAAGATAAACAGCTTTATGGCAGGCGGGAAAAATGCTTCCTACTGTTTTCCCAACGGCGAAAGAGTGAAACGTCACCCGAATTTCCGCATAATCGCCGCCGGGAACACCGCAGGAAGCGGAGCGGACAGGAACTATTCCACCAGAGAAAAGATAGAAGAATCCGTAGCCCAACGGTTCACAGCCATGTACGTAAATTACGATAACCGCCTTGAAGGGCGGATATTGGCGGACTATCCCGAATGGTTCGGCTTTGCCTGCGCATTCAGGAACGCCACCGATGCTTACAGCAGAGCCAATGATATAGTCCCTCCGGGGATATTCACCACCAGAGATGCCGCCAGCATAAAAAAATATCTCGACCACAAAAGCTTTGACGAAAAAGCCATAATGGAGTATGAATTTATCGAAACGAAGGAAACGGATCATCTGGCGTTCTTAAAAAAGGAAATGGAAAAATTCTACAGCGAAAACTCCGAGGCTGCCGGGCGGGAGCTTTTCGGGATATTCGCCGAAAGAATAGATACCCTTATCGAAAACGGAGGGCGGCGGTGATGGATAACCTGCGGATATACGGTCACAGGCTTATGAAAATTTACCGTATCAGCTTCAATTCTCCGGGGGAGCTGCATTTGTGGCTTGAAGGAGAGCCGGCGGTAAACGGCAAAATATTCCTGCGGCAGCACAGTTTTTTAGGGGACGAGAGCTTTGCGGGAGCGGATTACGAAACGGCGTTAAGGTATTGTCTGGGCGGTTACGGGGAGCATTACGGAGCGGTAATGGCATTGCAGAAGGAACTGGAAAAATATGTCCCCGTGCGGGTCTACAGGCGGAAAAAGGAAAGGGCTTTGGCGGGAAGTCACCCGAACGTCCCTGCTTTTATTGCGGGAAGTCCCAAAGCCATGTTCCGCATGGAAAGGGCGGAGCAGAAGAAGTTCGTGAACATTTATTTTAACCTTGCATACCCCGTCATAACTCCGCCCAAAGCCATAATCAACCGAGGGGCGGCGGCTCTCAGCCTTGTAAGGCTGCTGGAGGGGCAGGGAATGGGAGTTAATTTCAAGGTGTTCATGGCGGTCTACAGCAGGGACGAGATATTTATGTTCGAGATAACATACAAGCCCCCCGGAGAGCTTCTTAACATAAAAAAATGCTGTTATCCCTTATGTTCAAAGGAGTTTGTAAGGCGGATAGTTTTTCGGGTAATGGAATCCGTGCCTTTTGAAAATCCCGACTGGTATCCCAATTACGGCGAGCCGTTGAGCGATGAGCAGTTCCGCTCCATATTCGGCATCTCCGACAATGATATGGTAATATCAAGCCCCTGGGATATGGGAGTTAAGGGGAACGACATTTTTACCGACAGCAGGAATTTACTGGATAAACTGGGGCTGGAGGAATACGTAAGAGTCCTTGACGGCGGGGACGATATCGAGGAAAGGGAGCGTAACGATTGCAGGAACGATTATTACAGGGGAATGAGCTTGCGCTTGTGGGAGGAGATATACAGGAAAGGATAGCGGAAATTTCCGATGTTATCTTCAAGCTGGACGGGGAGCGGCTGTTAGACGGTGTGACCGATGAGATAGCCCTGGGAGCAGCAAGACTGCGGGCGGTAAAACTGCCGGATATGGGGAAAATGCCCCTTAACATCTCCCGGATAAGACTGCTTGAAAGAATAAAAAAAGCCGAGGAGGAAACGGAGGAGATAATGAACTCCCTTGCTCTGCGGCAGAGGGAGCTTTACAAGGCGGAGGCTGTTTACACAGCCCTTGCCGACGAGCTTAAAAGGTGCGGGGATAAGCTCGGCAATATCCGCCGAGAATACGGCGATGACGGCAGGGTTACCCCACGGCGGCTTTCCGACCTTGAAATGTCGGAGATGGTGGCAATGCGGTACATCAATATGGCCCAGGAGCGGCGAAAGGCTGTCCGTACCCTTTGCGAGGCGATAGCAAGTCTTCGGGGAAACGCCTATCCCCTGTGGCGGGGAGCGGTAAGGGGAGCTCTCGATAACCCGGAAAGGGAAAATGTAAGCAGAGCGGAGTATTTAAGAGGGGTGATGGCGGAAGAGATGAAGAGATTAGTTAATAGTAAGGATTTGCCGATTTAAAGTCTTTTCCCCGCCGCAGGCGGGGAAAAGACCTTCTGTCATTGTAATTGTAAAAATTTATGCTTGCAATTTTTCTCGGAGTATGTTATAATTGAATTGTAAATTTTAACAGTCTGTCGGAAATGAGGAAAGACAGCAGATAATATTAACAGCAGCACGTAAAATGAAAAAGAGCAGTAATTCTTGCTTCTTGCCTCTTGCCTCTTAAACCGAATCGTGAGGGGTTTTTTATATGTTGCTCTTTAAGGGAAGGAATGTGGTAAATTATGTTACCCGAAAAAATGCTTGAACTGGGGCTTTGCCGCTCGGCTATAAGAGAACTGTTTGAATACGGAAAGAAAAGAGCGGAGGAGATAGGAAAGGAAAATGTTTTTGATTTTTCCATAGGAAACCCAAGCATTCCCGCCCCGGAGTGCCTTATCGATACTCTTCGAGAGCTTCTTGAAAAGGAAGACCCCATATCGCTTCACGGCTACTCATCGGCCCAAGGAGATGCAGGCGTAAGGGCGGCAATTGCGGAACAGCTCAACCGTGACTACGGTGCAGGGCTGTCGGGAGATAATATTTATATGACTTGCGGTGCGGCGGCGTCCCTTTGCATAAGCCTTCGGGCGGTGCTGCTGCCGGGGGAAGAGGTAATAGGATTTGCGCCCTATTTCCCCGAATATAAAGTGTTCGTCGAGGGACAGGGGGGCGTGTTCCGTGCGATAGAAGCGGACAGGGAAAATTTGCAAATAGATTTTGATAAGCTGGAAAAAGCCGTTACCGAAAAAACAAAGGCTGTTATCATCAATTCTCCCAACAATCCCTCGGGGGTTGTCTATTCGAGGGAAACTCTGGAAAAACTGGCGGAGGTTTTAACGGGAAAGCAGCGGGAGTATGACCGTGAGATATACCTTTTGTCCGACGAGCCTTACAGGGAACTGGTATATGACAAGGAAACGAAAGTCCCCTATGTGCCGGGGATATATCCCAACACCATTATCTGCTACTCATACAGCAAGTCCCTGTCATTGCCGGGAGAGAGGATAGGCTATATCGCCGTACCGTCAAGCGTTGCCGACAGCGGGAACGTGTATGCCTCCGTATGCGGGGCGGGGCGGTCGCTGGGGTATGTCTGCGCCCCCACGCTGTTCCAGAAAGCGGCGGGTATCTGCACCGGGAAAACTGCGGACATCGATATTTACCGTAAGAACCGTGACCTGCTTTACGGCGGGCTTAATAAAATAGGCTACGAATGCGTAAGACCGGACGGAGCGTTTTACCTGTTTGTGAAAGCGTTGGAGGAGGACTCGGAGGCGTTTTGCGAAAGGGCGAAAAAATACGAGCTTCTCCTTGTCCCCGGGGACAGCTTCGGGTGCAAGGGGTATGTGAGAGTGTCCTACTGCGTGGCGACGGAGACTATAGAAAGGGCTATGGGGGCGTTTGAGAGGTTGTTTGAAAGCTACAATACAAAATGATTTAATTTATCCTCCCCAACTGCGGCGAAGAAAAGCCGCCCGCAAAATAAAAAAACCGTGCCGGGGGCAGACCCTTGGCACGGTATATTTTTTATTTTATTATGGGGATCGCATTACCCTTCGCTGTCCTGCAAAGCGTCAAAGCCTATCTCGCCTGTGCGGACTCTTACCACGTCTTCAACGTTGTAGACAAATATCTTGCCGTCGCCGATGTGACCTGTGTAGAGAGCCTTGCGGGCGGAGTCGATAACAGTGTTGACGGGAACTTTGCAGACCACCATGTCCACTTTGACTTTCGGCAGAAGAGAGGGTTCAACGGGAGTACCTCTGTAGTATTCGGAAGCTCCCCGCTGTGTGCCGCAGCCCAATACCTGGGTCACGGTGATACCGGTAACGCCCACGTCCGCCATGGCTTTTTTGAGAGTTTCCAAACGACCCTGCTTGCAGATGACCGATACTTGTGAGTATTTCACGCCGTCCGATGCGGGAGAACCTGCGGGTTTCGATGGCTTGTACTCGGTAACGGGAACTGCCCTGTCTTCGGGAACAGGCTCGCCCGCTGCGGCGTAGTCTTCCGGATCGACAGACATAACAAATCCGGAATAGGAGCTTTCAATGCCGTGTTCCTCGATGTCAAGACCCACAACCTCCTCATGAGGCGATACACGCAGACCGAGAGTTGCCTTGATCCCAAGGAATGTTATCGTTATGGTAACGGCAGTCCATGCCATAACGCTTACCATTCCCAGCAGCTGCAATCCTATAAGGGACATACCGCCGCCGTAGAATACGCCTGCGAGAGTATTTCCGTTTGCGTCGGCTATGCCGT
>JAMOZU010000212.1 GCA_023667745.1 Ruminococcus sp. | reverse complement strand
CAGTCACCGTAATAGAAAAGTCCGTCCCCCGCACCGTGGGCAAGTGCGAAAACATACTGATATATGGCTTTCCACGCCTCGTCGCATAAGCCATCGGGCTTTGCGTAGTCCCCATAGAAGACCTGCCCCTCTTTCATCATGGGACAGGCTGTAAGCCCCTCGGCACCGTATTCGGCTGCAAGCTCCTTGTCAAGGGTGGTTTTAAGTACGGTTATCTTTACTTTATTCATTCTGCCGTCCTCCTTATTGCAAAAGTATGTTCGGAAAATGCCTGCGTTCGATCTTTTTTATTATACCATATTTTCCCGGAAATTGCAACAGTTTTTTATGAATAACAGGGAAATCAATTTTCATAAAATTGTTTTCGGGCATATCATTATAAGCCGTGGTATTTTCCCCTGCCTGCGGCGGGGGAAAATACCACATTTTTCAAAAATTGATTCCCGTGTATGAATAACTTTAGGCTCAACGATTTTTAATCTGATTTTAATATTTCCCCGAAATTTTTAATGAGATTTTAATCTGTTTCTAATCCGATTTTAATATTGGTGTGCTATAATATATACAGGTGATTTTTTAAAATTCCGAAAAAAGGGGTAATTTTTATGAAACTTCGTTTTATCGAGCCGGGCAACCCGCCTTACCGTCCGTCTCCCGAAAATCTCTTTGTGTACGACAAATATATCCGCACTCCCTCAACGGGGCTTATCACTCTTGCTACCATTGCCGCAAAAAACACCGAAGACGATGTGCTTATGTACAGCGAGTCTATTTCAAAAATCCGCTGGAAAGATGTGTTGGATGCCGATATTGTTTTTATAAGCATTTTCACCTTTGCCGCCGACAGGGGATATTACCTTGCTGACTTTATCAAGAAAAATTCCGCCGCCGCGGTGGTAATGGGGGGACTTCATGCCACTCTTTGTCCGAGAGAAGCTGCCGCTCACTGCGACTATGTTCTGCGGGGTGAGGGGGACGAGACGCTTTTACAGCTCATCGAGTGCATACGCCGGGGAGAAGTCCCCGATTTTACGGGGCTGTGCCGCTTTTCGGGGGAGGAATTTATCGACAGGGGAAGGGCTTGCCTGCCGGAGAATATAGAGACTGTTCCCGATAATAACCTTTGTTATAATTTCAAGAAAATGGCAGGACATAACACCATATGGGCGCAGGTGCACGCTTCAAGGGGCTGCCCTCACAATTGCGCTTACTGCGCCTTGGTGGCGGCGTTCGGCAGACGTGTGCGGACACGTTCGCCCGACAATGTCGCCGATAATATCGAATCCGCCATTGACTTTTTCGACAGGGGACATCACAGGCTGACAAAGCTCCTGTGGGTAACCGATGACAATTTCTTTGCCGACAGACAATGGGCAATGGCAGTGCTTCGGGAAATTATCCGCCGTGGGATAAAATATTCCTTTACCGTTCAGGCAAGGTACGAGGTGGGCTTTGACGATGAAATGCTGGAGCTTTTAAAGAAGGCGGGCTTTGACGAGCTTGCTATGGGGATAGAATTTCTGGAGGACGAGGCGTTCATGCTCAACGGCAAAAAAAGCACCTATGAGGAAATTCTCCGCTCGTTGAAAAACATTCAGAAGCATAACATAAGGGTAAGAGGGCTTTTCATAGTGGGAGCGGACAATCATACAAAGGGCATAGGCAAAAGGCTTGCCGAATTTGTGATAAACAATAACATAAGCGGAGTGCTTATCCAGTCCATGTATTTTATCCCCGGAACGCCCGCTTACGACAGTCACAAGGACAAGCTTATAAAAGGGGATTGGTCACGCTGTACCGGAAAGGTGGTTCACTTCCCCGAAAAAATCTCACCCTACGACCTGCAAAAGGAAATAATTATTGCCTCCGGGATAATATATTCCCCGAAACGTCTGCTTGATGCTGTAATACATAAAAGGGGAGTGGAGCGTATTCTTTTTATGGGGGAATATTTCTGGCAGCAGAGTGTCCGGCGGGAGCTTAAAAGAGAGCTGCCGTATTTGAAGAAAATCTCCCGTGAGGTGAAGTAAATGTATGAAGATTATTTAGATGATAATATCATCATTCCCGAAGACATCAAAAAAATGTCTGTAGAGTAAATTGACCGTGAAATAGCTCGCCTTGATGCCGAAGCCCGTGCAAAAAAGGAACGGGCCGTAAAATGAAACCTTTCCCCATGACCGCCTTGGATCGTCAAGGCAGTCATTTTGCAAAGAAAAAGCGAAAGGAAAAATAAAAATTTCCCAACCTTTCTCCTGTTTCTGCGACTTATATATCGTAAACCGGTTTACATAACATTTATCGGGGTGATAACGTGAAAGAAATATTAAACCGAGAGCTTATGGAAAACACTTACCTTTTCTGCAAAAAACGCCTGTCCGACAGTGAAGAGGCAAAAGACCTGGCTCAGGATATTCTCCTTGAGGCTGTTCGGGCGTTGTCGGATGGCAGAGAAATCATCGGCTTTTATTCTTGGTACTGGCGTATGGCTCGCAACAAATATGCCGACCGTATCAGGCGCAAGCGCAGTCCGAATCTGCCCTTAGAAGCGACGGGCGGCGTGGCGGCGGACATCACGATGCCTGCGGAAAAGCTCATTGCCGAGGAGGATATTTCCGCTCTCAACTATTCACTTTCACGGCTTGCCTCGGTATACCGTGAAATTATGATACGCTTTTATCTTCGGGAGCAGTCTGTAAATGATATTGCGGCGGAGCTGGGAATACCCGCAGGCACAGTCAAAGGCAGGCTGTTTGACGGAAGAAAAAAGCTGAAAGAAAGGTTTGATAATATGGATAATATCGGTAAATACAGCTATGCTCCCGCCTTGTTGGATTGGTTCTGGGGCGGCGGGATTTCGTCCGCTTCACGGATTATGAACAGTTCAAAGATCGTCCCCCAAGCTATGGTGATCTGCCGCAGCGAGGCAAAGTCAGTCAATGAAATAGCGGACGAAATGGGCGTTGCTCCCGTTTATTTGGAAGAGTTTCTCTATAAAATGGAAGATGAAAAGCTGCTTATTTCCCATGTCAAAGGAAAATATCTTGCCAACTGCTGCCTGTTCCCAATGCAGGCTTATACCAAGGCAAAGGCTTACGCTTTAGGGGAATTTCACGAGAATAAGTTCCCCGATAAAATAAGCGGAAGTTTGGAGAGGCTTCGGGAAAAAATAACCGCCCTCGATTTTTACGGGAACTCCTTAGAATATCCTTATCTTATGTGGCTTTTGTACGTATGGGCGGGGGATATTTTCAGCAAAGCCGCAGGGGAAAAATATCTTGAAAAATATAAGGGAAAATATCCTCCGGACAGCCGCAGCTATCACCTTACCGTTCAGTATATCCTGCCGGAGGAAAACTTTGACGAGACTGTTTTCGGGAAGATGAAAACGGTGGGGCACTCGGTTTTGTATCAGAGCTTTAACACATCCGCTTACGGAAGTGTTACCTTTGCCAATGAGTTTGAATACGAGCCTTTTCCTTGTGACAGCTTCGGCGATGATGAACAGCGGCGGGGGCGAGACGGCTGGGCGGACGGGAACAACATCTCCCTGCTTATCGCTCTTGCCGACGACCCCGCAAAAAAACTTACGAAATATGAAGAGGAACAGGCGGCGGAATTTCTTAAAAAGGGACTGCTGAAAAAAGACGGCGGCGGGCTTGCGGCGCAGCTGCCGATTATCCCCCGAAAGGTACAAGAGGAAATATGCGGGCTTATAGCCTCGGAAATAACGGGTCTTGCGAAAGAGTATGCCCAAATTATCGGCAGTGAAGCGGAAAAGATACTGCTGCCCTATGTGCGGCGGGATATGATGAGCAATTTCCTTTACTGGGATATGCGAATGATGTTCCATATAACAGGCGGGCTGTTTTGGTACGGCTGGGACAAACACCTTGCTCTTCCCGAAGATTACAGCCGTTCCGCCGCAGGGCTTTATATAGGTATCGAATGATTTAATGTTATACTAATCCCCATTAGAATTATGGAGATGAAGCCGCCGCAAAAACTTAGCCTTATGGTTTTTGCGGCGGGTGAATCCCATAATTCAATGAGGGATTTGTATTATTTGCAGTGTTCCGAGTTGTCGGTCACTCTTTCGGTCTCCTGCCTCCGATTTCCTGCTTCCCAACAGCAAAACAGCCTGTCCCGAAATTGCCGGGGCAGGCTGTATATTTTGCAGGTAAAGTTAATTTACTTGCCTAAAGTCACCACTATCTCGTTCACGTCCTTTAAGTTTGCTGCGGGAATGTAATTATCGGGCAGCTTAACGCCGTTGAGGGTGATTTCCTTAACGCCGCTTTCGGCATGGTCGGGATTGTTGAAGGTCATATTGAGCTTTTTGCCTCTGAATACCTTGTTTACGGTGTAGGACTCCCAGTCGGAGGGAATAGCGGGAGCTATCCGCAGTCCGTCTGCGTCCGGGCGCATACCGAGGATTCCCTCAACACAGCCTACCATTACCGTAGAGCCTGTGCCTGTGAGCCAGTGAACATGTGAACGTCCCGCAAAGGGAGAACGTGTGGACTCGGTGAACTGACCGTGTACATACGGCTCAAGGACACGAACTTCCGCCTTGTCGTTAAGAGAAGCGGGGGAAGACTCGGTGAAGTACTGGAAAGCCCTGTTTCCGTGACCCAGAAGGGACTCCGCCAAAATAGCCCACCCTTGGGTCTGGGAGAAGATACCGCCGTTTTCCTTGGTGTCCGGGTTGA
>JAMOZU010000211.1 GCA_023667745.1 Ruminococcus sp. | reverse complement strand
GCACCAATGGGGATTAGTATTACAAAATCGGAAACGGAATATTTATCCTCGGCATAATATCTTTTGGCTAATGTGATATACGCTTCGTCATAGGTTCGGGCGAGCTTTTTAAGGTATTTATCCGCCAAGGGCATATGGGCAAGGGTACAAAGGCAGAGGCTGTTTTCATAAAAATAGGCGAACGCCCTGTCGTCAAAGGCGGCGGGGTCGATGTGAAAAAGCAGACGTTCCCACAGGTTCGCATTGTACTCCTCTCCGTCAAGCTTGTTAATGAGCTTATGAAAAAGTCCGCTGTCTGAAAGGGTCTCGCCGGGAGAAAAAACAGCGTTGTTCACCGCTTCGGAAATATGGGGGGAATTTAATATAAGGGAAAATCCCGTCAGGGTAACATCGTCAAGACTTTTGCCGCAAAGAGAGTTTCCGGTAAGTTCGGGCATAAGACCGTCTCCTTTCTTCAAAGCCGGAAGTGTTTTTACCGTCAGAGCCGCTATTTACAGTATAGCTTACAAGGGAGTATCTTGTCAAGTCCAACAGAAAAATAAAAAATTGTTAAAATTTATCAAAACCACTGGACAATTCCAAAATTATGTTGTATAATATAAAATAGGATATGTAAAATGTTATATGAGTTATGCAGTAAGAGGCAAGAGGTTAAGAGGCAAGAAGCAAGAAATATACTTGTTTCGTGTGAAATGATTTTGTTTTGCATATTGCGAATTTTACGGTCAGTGTTTATTTACGTGATTTTTAACAAGGGGGCAGTATTATGAATTTACAGCATATAAAATACATGGTCGAGGTGGAGCGGGTAGGCTCGGTGACTAAGGCGGCGGCCAATATGTTTATGGGTCAGCCCAATTTGAGCAAGGCGATAAAAGAGGTGGAGACGGAGGTGGGATTTTCCGTCTTCAACCGCAGCGCAAAAGGCGTTTTTCCCACCGACAAGGGAGAACTTTTTCTGGAATACGCCAAAACCATACTTGCCCAGCTTGACAAGATAGAAGACCTGCGAAAAGCCGACAGCGGCGATGTTATCCGCTTTTGCATATCCGTTCCCAGGGCAAGCTACATTACCCATGCTTTCACCCGCTTTGTAAGCTCCCTTGACAGGAGCAAGAAGATGTCGGTGGATTTCCGGGAAACAAACTCCATGGAGAGCATCTCCAACGTCTGCGACGGCACAAGCAGCATTGCCGTAATACGCTACAGCGTTGAAAACGAGGAATATTTCATGTCACTGCTGGCGGAAAAAAATCTCCGCTCCGAGCTGCTTTTGAAATTCGACTTCCGAGCCCTTATCACAGCCGACGACCCCTTGGCGGCAGGCAGCGAGATAGCCTGGGAAGACCTGGAGAATTACACGGAAGTCCTGCACGGGGATTATGCCGTCCCCTACCTGTCCTCTTCCTACACCAACAAGCGGGTAAGCGGGAGAAGGCGGCAGATATTCGTTTATGAAAGGGGAAGCCAGTTTGATATTCTTACGGAAGTCCCCAACACGTTCATGTGGGTGTCCCCCATGCCCTCGGAAATACTGGAAAGGCAGCATTTAAAACAGCTCAGGTGCAAAAGAGCGGCGGCAAAATATTCCGACTGTCTCATTTATCCCGCCTCTCATAAGTTCAACCCCTATGAGCTGGGATTTGTGGATCACCTGTATGAAGCGAGGGATAAGGCGGCGTTGAGCATGTAAGCATACCATTCGGGTATTTGCCCTGCGGTCGGCGGGGGAAATACCGCCCAATAAATACAATAAATTTAAGGAAAGGTGAAATTTTAAAAAATGAAAAAGAATAAATTAAGAAACCTCGGCACCATAATCAGCCGCATAGCTGTAACGGCGATTTCCCTGATACTGCAGATACTCTGGATAGTCACAAGCGTTATGAGCCTGTCCGCTTATTCCAACTGGATAGACATGGGGCTGCGGCTGCTTAGTCTGCTTGCGATCCTTTACATCATCTGCAAGGACGACAACCCCTCTTACAAGATAATATGGATAATACTGATACTGGTAGTTCCGATCTTGGGCGGATTTATGTACCTGTTTGCGGGAAACAAGAAACCCTCGAAAAAAATGCACCGCAAAATAGAAAACTCCCATGAAAAGCTCGTCAAAGAATTTGAGGACGACAGCAGCGTTCGGGAAAAGATGAGCGGCTATGCTCCCAGACACAGCGAGACCTTTTCCTATGTAAGAAATATCAGCGGCTACCCCTGCCGGGACGATTCAACGGTGAAATACTATCCCTTGGGGGACGATATGTATAAGGAGATACTGGAGGAGGTCTCCAAGGCAAAGCGTTACATTTTCCTTGAATATTTCATCATAGCCGAGGGGGATATGTGGGACAGGCTACTGAAAATACTTATCGACAAGGCTGACAGCGGCGTGGAAGTCCGCATAATTTACGACGACATGGGTTGTATTGCCCTGCTGCCGCCCCATTACGGGATAAATCTGGAGAAAGAACACCCCAACATAAAATGCCTTGCTTTTAACCCCGCCGTGCCTGTGCTGTCGCTGGTTATGAACAACAGAGACCACAGGAAAATTCTTGTGATAGACGGTCATACTGCCTTTTCCGGGGGAGTGAACATCTCCGACGAATATATAAATGTCACCCACCCATTCGGTCACTGGAAAGACACCGGGACTATGATAAAAGGCAAAGCCGCCATGAACTTCTGCGAAATGTTCCTTGAAATGTGGCACGCTTTCAGGGACTGCGACAAGGATTTCAAGCTGTCCGATTACGAGGCGGAAAATTACCCCGCTCTCGAAAACACCGGTATAATCCAGCCCTTTTACGACACTCCTCTTGACAGGGAAGCCTTAAGCGAGAACCTGTATATTGACATTCTGAACGCTGCAGAAAAATACGTCTATATCTACACCCCCTATCTTATTCTTGACGATAACATGAAAAACGCCCTCTGCCTTGCCGCCAAAAGAGGAGTGGACGTCCGCATTGTAACGCCGGGGATACCCGACAAGAAAGCTATCTACCGCCTTACAAGGGCGAATTACAAGCCTCTTCTTGAAGCGGGAGTTCGTATCTTCGAATATGCACCGGGCTTTATCCACGCCAAGAGCTTTGCGGCGGACGACAAAATAGCCGTGGTGGGGACGATAAATCTTGACTACAGAAGCCTTTTCCTCCACTTTGAATGCGGCACGCTTTTCTACGGCTGTGAGGCGGTAAAAGACCTGCGCCGTGACTGCGAGGAGACCTTTGAGAAATGCCGTGAGATAACGAAAGATAACGTAAAGAATTATTTCAAAGGAACTATGTTCGATGCACTGTTCAGGCTGCTGGCGCCTCTTCTGTAAGCGGCGGGAGAAATGATTTATAAAATTGCGGCGATATGCCGGGGCGGGATAATGCCGGAAATTTAATTAATATTAATCCCCCTTGGTGCTTTAATTTTAACGAACTCATATCTCAAAAAAAATATGCCCAATTTCCTTGAACCATATATCAATGGTGTCCTCGTAATCCTGTCCATCCGTCCGCTGTCTTATGATGATTTTGTCAACCAAATCAAGAAGCACATATTGATCCAGTTCTTCAACATCATCATACTTGCTGACAGCTTTAATAAAATTGTCAATGGCGGTTGTGTTCTCTTTTGCGGAATTGAGTAATTTTTTGTTTTCCTCAATTTGCCCGCAAATTTCTTTCTGTTGATTTTCAAAATCCGTTACCATCGAAAAATAACGTTCTTCCGAAATTCTGTTAAGAACCCTGTCCTCGTACAGCTGCGAAATAACCTTGTTAAGCTCTGTATTTCTCTGCTGCAACTTGCGCATTTCACTTTCGGCTTTCTTCAAATCTTTTTGAGCATTGGAATTAAATCCCGCCGTAAGCTCTTTTTGAAATTTGCCCGGATCGGCTTTTGCCGCCTGCAAAAATCTCCGTATTTCCCTCAGTGTTACCGAATAAACGGCTTCCCTTCGTGTATAATGAGATGTACACCACGATGTATTTCTCCGATAAGTGCCGCATATGTAAGCACCTACGCCTTTATGATTTTCGGCTCTGTTAAGCCCCATACGCTTGCCGCAGTCTGCGCAGTAAACATATCCTTGAAACAAATCGGGAGGACGCACCGTCGGTATCCTGCGTTTTTTATCGAGAATTTCCTGCGCCCTGTAATACTGCTCTTCGGAAATTATCGGCTCATTCACGCCTTTGAAAATCACAAGGTTTTCGGGAGCGTTCCAATACGTCCTGTGGTCTTTGTAGGACTTTTTGTAAGTCTTGAAATTTACCACGTCCCCCAAATAAGCCTGATTTCTCAAAATCAATCGAACCGTATTCAAATCCCAGGAGAATATTCCCTTACGGCTGTGTCTGCCTGATGACAGACCTTTTCGGCGAAAATACTCAGTCGGATTGATTACCTCTCTTTCTCCGAGAGCGTGAACAATTCGGGTCGTACCCAGATTTTCCACCGTGCATAGGTCATAAATCAAACGCACCACTTCCGCCGCTTCATCATCAACGAGCCAGTGATTTTTATTTTCGGGGTCTCTTTTGTAGCCGTAAATGGGTTTTGTGCAAAGCATTCCGCCGTTAAGCCCCTTGTTTCGCAGAACGGTTTTAACCTTTTTGCTCGTGTCACGGGCGTACCACTCATTGAAAATATTCTTGAAGGGCATAAGCTCGCTGTAGCCGTTTTCGCTGTCCTCATTGTCAGAAACCGCTATAA
>JAMOZU010000210.1 GCA_023667745.1 Ruminococcus sp. | reverse complement strand
GCCGCTATCATTATACAACAAAGGGTCCTGATAAACGAAACAGCAAAAAAGAACGTTCCCCGGTATGCAAAGGGGGAGTATTTAGACAGCCTTGCAGAACTTTTCAAGGATATTGAACGCCTGCCCGCCACGCCTGCGGTTGCAAAGTTCCGTTTCTACATATCGGCGGCACAGAATCAAAGCGTAATCATAGCAAAAGGGACCCGGATAACGTTTGACGGGGAGATCACTTTTGAAACGACAGAAGAGCTTGAAATAAAAGCCGGGGAAACATACGGGGAAGTAAACGGGAAATGCCAGACGGCGGGGCTGGTGGGAAATGACCTTGCGCCTGGACAGGTGAAAGAAATTGTTGACGTTTACGACTATTATTTGAAAGCGGAAAACGTGACAAAGACAGAGGGCGGGGCAGAGGAAGAAGACGACAATTCATATTATGAGCGTATGCGGGAGAGCATGGAGAGCTTTTCAACGGCGGGACCGATAAACGGCTATATTTATCATACAAAATCGGTAAGCACGGCGATTGCGGACGTAGCAGCGACAAGCCCGGAAGCCGGGGTGGTAGATATAAGGGTATTGCTACAGGGCGGCGAACAGCCCACGCAGGCGGTTCTGGAGGAAATAGAAGCGGCGTTAAACGCTTCCGACGTGCGACCGCTAACCGACGTTGTAACCGTGTCTATGCCGGAGGAAGTGCCGTTTGAAATTGACCTGACCTATTACATAAACCGAAACAGCCAGTCAAGCACAAGCATTATAGACCGGGACGCACGGGCGGCGGTTGAAGACTTCATAACATGGCAGACCGGGAAGATGGGAAGGGACATAAACCCGTCATACCTGACACAGCTAATTATGGCAGCAGGCGTGAAGCGGGTGGAGGTACGGAAACCGACGTTTCAGGTTGTAGAGGAAACGGCGGTGGCAAGAATCAGGCGGGAAACCATGACCGTATTGAATGGGGGTGTAGAAAATGCGTAGCCCCAGAGGGATAACGGAAGCCGGGCGGGATATATATACCGTGAACTTTGCGGAATACCTGCCGGGACCGTTGAAGCATGATCCCAAAATGCGGGCGATTGCGGAAGCGGTGACAAAGGAAGCGTTGACGGTAAGCGGGGAAATAGAAAATGTCCTGATATATTCCCGTATAGATGAACTGCCGGAAGCATTGATTGACATTTTAGCGTATGACATGCACGTTGACTGGTATGATTATTCATACCCGCTGAAAGTGAAGCGGGATATTCTGAAAGGCAGCGTGAGAGTACACAAAAAGATGGGGACAAAATACGCCGTAGAAAAGGCACTGGGGGCATTGTACCCGCAGAGTGAAGTTGAAGAATGGTATCAGTACGAAGGGCAGCCCCACCATTTTCACATTGTATGCGACGTTACAGAAAACCGGGTGACAGCCAGCTTTCAGGATATTATAAACGCCGTGATGATGTATAAAAGGCTTTCTTCACACTTAGACGAAGTTGTGTATCAGGCAAGTATAGGGATAACCGTTGAAACGCACACAGACTTCTTTCTGTACAGGAACCCGGCGACGGGGAGCCTGCTGGCGGGTACATACCCGCAGAGGATAAGGCGGGGCGTGCAGGCGGGAAATGTGATTGTAGTAGGGACGGAAGCCGCAGGCTTTATTTTTCTTCCGACGCAAGCCGGAACATACCCGTACAGAAGCCATATATTCAGGCACGGTGACGCACGGATTGACGTAGAAACGGCTTTTAATGCGTTCAGGCATAGAAATACACCAGCGGGGCGAATAAGGGCAGGAGAAGAGCCACAGAGAAGCTACAGAGGGGGTACAGCGGGGGCAGCAGTCGAAGCACAGACTGAAAAAGAAAGTTTCCTGTATTCTTCCCCGGCAGCAGGAACCGTCCCGGACAGAAACACGGTATTCAGGCACGGTGACGCACAGATTGACGCAGAAACGGCGCAAAACGTACAAAGGTATAGAAATACACCAGCGGGGCAGATAAACGCCGGAGAAGAGCCACAGAGAAGCCACAGCGGGGGAACGGCGGGGACGGTCATTGAAGCACGGGCAGAAACGGAGGAAAAGCCGTTTTCCGTCCCGGCAGCAGGAACCGCCCCGGACAGAAACAGGGCATTTCAAAACAGCAGAATAAATGTTGCAGCAGAAGGGGAAGCAGGCGGCTTTCCCTTTTTCATGCCCGCAGCCGGGACAAAGCCTGAAAGGAATATCACAACGGACAATTCCGAAGCCGGGATTGCGGCAGAAGACGAAGCCGCAGGCTTTATATATACCGTAAAGGCTGCCGGGACCGTGCCGGAAAGAAGCACGGAGCCGGGAGCGGAAAGCGGGGGAATTGAAAGCACGGTGGAAGCGGCGGTATTTGTACACAAAAATAAACCCTGCGGAAGCCGCAGAAAACTTTGAAAGGGGGTGAAAAAACATGCTGACACCACAGGCAATAGAGGACTTCAAAGACTTTCTGGACAATAACATTGCTTTTGCAAAAGTCACAGTAAACGGAGAAGTGAAACAGATTCCGATACACAGGCGGGAACGCCTGAAAGACGGGCGGGTGGCGGTATACCTGAACATTACGCCGCAGGCGGGGACGGCGGCGACCATTCAGCGGGTGCAGCTTTACAACAAAAACAAGCAGTTGTGGGCAGACAAGACGGAACAAATAGAGCTTTCCAATGTTCAGGAAGGGGCGTTATACCGTTTTGTCTTCCGATTTGTAGAACAGGAGGTATAAAACCATGTACGACTGGACACAGTGGCAGGACCATGTAACGGAATTTGAAAACCGTTACCGGGAAATCGACAACGGCGACGGCACGATCACGCATGAAGCCGTGGAAGGTGAAGTGTTGCAGCAGGGAACACCGCAGAGCGCAACAAACTTCAATCACATGGAAGACGGCATTTCAAATGCCGGGGAGCTTGCGGCGTTGCTTGCGGTTGCTACAATCCACATGCAGCAGCGGGCAGCAGATGAAGCCGGGGAAACAATTCTTCTGACCCTGACGAATAACCAGCAGTACCCCTTCAACAATTCCTTAAAAACCGTAGCACTGAAAACGGCAAGAAACCATCTTGACTATACCGTTACAGCGGAAGTGCTGGACTACAGCGGCGGTTGCGTAGGGGATATTGAGGTATCAGAAAAGCTGGCAAACGGCTTCAAGATCGAACACACGGGAAGCGCAACGGAAGTAAAGATGAAAGTGTTTGTGAAGGGGGGCTTCTATTGATGAACGGGGCAAACGTCATTATCAGGAACGAAGAAAGAAAGCAGCATGAAGCGTATGTGCTGCAATCTTTTGGAGTGCAGGGGAGAGGAACCCCGGAACAACGGGAAGCAGCGGAGATCATAGCGGCAAGGACCCGTGAAGTAGTGAAAGAAGGAAGGAGATAGAACAATGGGAAAAATCAAGGTTGTTGAAAAAATGCCGGGCAATCACATTCAGTTCAAAGAGAAGGAAGGAAAGAAGATTGTTTTCGGTGATGATGAACTTTCCGTAAATCTGGCAAGCCGGGAAAGAGATTTTGAAGTAACGCTGGATATTTGCATTGACAGCGAAAACGGCGTTGTGATCGGCACGGGCGGCAGGGCGCAGAAGTACGCAGCGGAAATCATTATTCCCGCCCGCCGTTATGATGTGATCGAGGACGGGGTGGACGAAAACGGGGAACCGAGGGAAGTTCCGATTCCGATTGAATTTGACATTTCACTTTGCACTATCATTTTATGGGAGGTATAAAGATGGGAAATTTTGATGATTTAGCTTTAGCGGTTGCGTCGTTCGGAGGTAACAACAAAGTCATTCTTGACGATCTGGGAAAGCCGTCTATCATGGTAGGCGTTCCGAAAATGAAGTATTCCGACATTATCACGGGCGGCACACAGGAAACCTTGCCGTGGTGGATTGTTGAGGGCGTAGAAAAGAATATGATCTGGGTATCAAAGTACCTGAATTGCGCTGTAAATGACCGGGCATATTCCCTGCCTATGAAAGACCCGCATTGTTACGTTGATTTTGACAATGCGCTGAAATACTGCCGCAATAAAGGGGAGGGCTGGCACTTGAACCAGAACGGCGTTTTTGCCGCCCTTGCTTTATGGAGCGAGAAAAACGGCACGATTCCGAGGGGCAACACGAACTGGGACGCAAGCTATGAAAAGGCATGGGAACGGGGCGTAAATACCTATATCGACGGTTCACACGACGGCGGCAGGACTGCGACAGGCAGCGGACCCGTCACATGGAACCATGACCACAGCCCGGCTGGTATCGCTGACCTTTGCGGGAATTGTTGGGAATGGGTATCAGGTATGCGCCTTGTCAACGGTGAAATTCAGATCATTCCTTACGGCAACGCCATGAAATCAGATTGCAGCATGGGCGAGAATAGCACGGAATGGAAAGCAATCATGCCGGACGGGACGCTGGTGGAGCCGGGAACCGCAGGCACATTGAAGATCGACAGGACCAGCGCAAGTGACGCAACATTGCGTATCAATACAGGAGTTACCACGCAGACGACGGACAGCAACGATACAAGCGTAAAATTCAAAGACGTAAAAGCGGTATCAGGCGTTGCAATCCCGAAAATTTTGATTGCAGCAGGGCTTTTCCCGGACAGCGGGCAGAGTGCGCCGGGACATTACTGGGCAAGGAACAGCGGCGTTGCCATGCCTATCCGGGGTTCGAGCTTCGGCAACACTTCCTACGGTGGTGTGTCGGCGTT
>JAMOZU010000020.1 GCA_023667745.1 Ruminococcus sp. | reverse complement strand
GCCTTTTGTATGCTCTGTAACGTACCTTCTGCAACCTCTTCCTGATTATGCCGCTCCACAGGAAAAATTTCCCCTGTTTTTGGATTTATCCACTTTTCATGACGTTTGCCCTCTTTATAGAACTTACAGCCGTTCTTTTTTATGAGCTTTTTAAGCTCTCCGTAGTTCACTTCGCCGCCGCCTTTCCCGCCGCTTTCTGTTTATATTGTAGCACGTATTGACACGTGTGTCAATAGATACGGAAAAAAATTCAACAAAAAACAAATTCACATTTACGCCTGCCTCACAAGAGCCGCCCTTACTTTTTCAACAGCAGGCTTGTCTTCGCTTGTTCCGCATTACCGTCCCTCTTTTCCCCTTTCCAACTCAAAGCACACCGCCGAGCATATCAGCAGAATAACCGCCGACAGCATATCCCATATATCAAAGGACACTTCGCCCGGCATTCCCGATATTATAATGTTGACAATAATTTCAAAGGGGACAGCCAGTAAAAACGCAACCCCGAAAGCGGCTCTTTTCCGCTTCCCGCCGAAGTTTGCGAATACAGAAAAGATAAGCCACATAAATACCGCAGCCGCAGCCGTTACCGGCAGCCCTATCCCGATTATCTCCCTTACTCCCAACAGCCTTGACAGCAGCCAAAGGTATGGAACAGTAAATACGGTAACGCTCATAATCCCCGCCGCCGCCCTTTTTTTTCCTGCCGCAAGCCAAGGGAAAACCGCAAGCCAGCCGTAAACCGTTGAAGCGACCGCCGCCGATGACCATGTTACCCCCTTGTTCACGGCAATGTCGCATATAAGGCATACCGCCGCCCCTATAATGACCGAGGCGGAAAATATTATCGCCGCCATAATGCCGATACCGGGAGACTGTCCCCTTTTCTTTGCCGGGGTATCGGGCATTTCCGGGGTATCGGGCATTTCCGATTTATCGGGTCTTTCTGCCGCCTGCGTTCCGCCCGTCACCTCCGGGGCAATATTAACATTCATTTCATTCATTGACATAAGCATATTTAGGGAACGCTGATTAAACCGCTTTTCCGTATTCTTATCGATTACAAGCGGCTTTGTTTGGAGGTCTTTTCCCCGGTCATACCTGACCGTTGCGGCGGGGAAAAGACCTTAAATCAGCACTTCCTTTTCCTCCTTTCACTTCGGTAAATTTTCATTCATCATACACCCAAAAGGAGAAAATGTAAACAAACCTGCGGTTGAGTTTGCGATTTTTCCCATTTTGTTGACCTCAACAAAATTGGTATCTAAGCCATTATTCCCTTATCTCCCCATTTTTCAGCCTCTTGAAATAATCCTTCGTGTCTCTTGCCACAACTCCGCTTAATGCGAAAAGTGCGGCAATGTTGGGGAGAGCCATAAGTCCGTTGAAAATGTCCGCAATTTTCCATACAGCCGACACGGTCATATAAGGACCTATAAAAACAGCGGCAATGTAGAGTACTCGGTAAACGGTCACAGCCGTTTTGTTCTTGCCGCTTAAATATTCAAGGCAGCGTTCGCCGTAGTAGTCCCAGCCGAGAATGGTGGTAAAAGCAAAGAAAACAAGGCATATCATCAGTATGAACGCCGCCGCTCCCGAAGGCAGGAAATACAGCCCTTTTGAGAATGCATCGGTGGTGACCCTTACCCCTTCTAATGTCTCGTCCGCCCACGAACCCATCATTACAATGGAAAGCCCTGTCATGGTGCAGATAACTATAGTGTCGATAAACGTCCCCGTCATGGAGATAAGCCCCTGACGGACAGGCTCTTTGGTTTTTGCCGCCGCCGCCGCAATGGGGGCAGACCCAAGCCCGGACTCGTTGGAGAATATCCCCCTTGAAACGCCGCTTTTCATCGACATCATCATGGAAGCCAGCGCACCGCCCGCCAGCGGTCGCAAGCCGAACGCTCCGCCGATTATTTCCCCTATGGCGGCGGGAATTTTCGTAATATTGGCGATAAGCAGCGTCAGCACCGCCGCAATATAAAGCAGAGCCATAAAGGGGACGATTATTTCCGCAGCCTTGCTTATCCGCTTTATCCCCCCTATTATCACAAGCCCTGCGCAAACGGCAAGGACAAAGGCGGTAACGACAGTGACAATGGAATAGCTGTTCCCGAAAAGCTCAACGGTGTTTTCCCCGTTGGGGTCGAAAAATCCCGTGACCGCCGAGGCAATGCCGTTTACCTGTGAAAACGTCCCTATCCCCATAAGTCCCACGCACGCCCCGAAAAATGCAAAGACCTTGGCGAGCCATTTCCATTTTTTCCCCATGCCGTTTTCGATGTAGTAGAACGGACCGCCCAAAACGTGACCGTCACTGTCCACCGTGCGGTATTTTACCGCCAGAAACCCTTCGGAATATTTTGTAGCCATGCCGAAAAATGCGGCTATCCACATCCAGAACAGCGCACCCGGACCGCCCGACAGTATGCCCACCGCCGTTGCAACGCCCACGATATTCCCTGTGCCTATGGTAGCAGATAACGCCGTACACAGCGAAGCAAACCCGCTGACCTCCCCTTTTACCTCCCCCGAACCGTCGTCCTCCTCGTTTTTGAAAAGGAGCTTTAACGCCCTCGGCAGGTGACGGAGCTGTATAAATCCCGTCCTTGCCGTCAGAAGCAGCCCTGCCGACAGTATCAGCACTATCAGGGGAACTCCCCATACGCAGTCGTATATCTTGGCGAGAATCTCATCAAAGGTCATTTTTGTACGCTCCTTTCGCTTATAAAAACAGGCAAGATGGTGAGGTATTCATCTTGCCTGTGATTTTCTTGAGTGGGTTATTTTGGTGTGATTGTTACCGACATATGCCCCTATGGGTAAAATGCTTTAGTTTGTCGGCGGTTGTGACCGACATACGCCCTTGCTGCTTGCAGCGTCATTGCGGGCGGCAACGTGCTGTGCAAGGCATACGCCTTGCACGAATATGCCGCACCGCCGCCCGACCGTTACTTGCTCGGTAACGGTTAGTTGTACTGTGTTGCTTTGGTCTTTCAAAACGCTTTTTTCGGCGGTCGGGCGGCGGTTAAGGCTACTTATTCTTAAATTGCGTTTGTTTGCAACGTGCCGTAACCTACAGCGGCTTACGCCGTTGGGGCGTTGCCCGTGTTTTGAAAAAACACATCCCCACCTGGGGCTCTGCGTGTTTTGAAAAAACACATACCCGCATGGGGGTGATCTCCCCCAACCCCCCCAACGTGACGTTATTGCTCGTGTACGCTTTACTTCTCTTGCCTCTAACTTCTTGCCTCTATCTGCATTATGATCCTGTTCCTGCCCGTCTGCTTGCCGTTGTACAAAAGTTCGTCCGCGCGGTTTATGGCTTGCTCATAGGTCTCGTGAGAGTCCCTCTGCACTCCGCCGCAGGTCATGGTAACCTTTATATCCGTGGTCTCATAGTGAAAAACCGCCGCCCGTACCTGCTCTATCAGCCCTTCCAGTATCTCCCTTGTCTGCTGTAAGTCCTTTTCGGGAAGTACCAGCAGAAATTCCTCGCCGCCCCACCTGAACGCAAAGCCGTCGTTCTGCCGCACTGCCGAAAGCAGTATGGAGGACACGCCCATAAGCACCTCGTCCCCTGCGGCATGTCCATATGTATCGTTTATCTTCTTGAAAAAGTCTATATCCGCCATGACCACCGAGAATATGCGGCTCGTTTTCACCATCTCGTCCATCTTTTTCGAGCATGTGCGGCGGTTCAAAAGCCCCGTAAGCGGGTCTCTTTCGATAAGTCCCTGCAATTGGCTGCAGAGTTTTTGCGCGCTGCGGGCGATGTCCCCTATTTCGTCCGCCCGTTTTAATGTGGGGTCGTCCATCTCCGATTCGAAATTGCAGTCCGCAATATTACCCATATACCGCTTTATCTCACCGAGAGCCATTACCATTTTACGGGAATATATAAACGTGATAACAAGGGCGATAACAAGGATAGCCCCGCAGATAAGGGCGAAGATGACGGTCATTGTATTGGTGGTCTGCTTTGCGCTTTCAAGAGGTTTTCCCGCAAACACCATGCCCACAGCCTGTGCGCTGGAGTTCATAATGGGGATATAGCAGCCCACATACTGAACGTCGTTTACCGATACGTCGCTGAAAAAATATTCCAGCCCATTGTTCAGCACCTGTTCCACGACCTCCTCGGAAGCCTTTGTACCCACCGCAAGGCTGCCCGATTCGTTCCGCAGTGTGGTGAGCATTCGGGTATCTCCCCAAAATATGGTAAAGTCCATGTCCGCCGAATGCCCGATATTTCTGACTATATTGTCAAAATCCGATTCCGTCAGCTCTGCGCTGCCTTTTTTGAGGATCAGATCGTCGTAATAATATTCACCGTGATAATTTTCGTTATACAGATTATACAGCGTATGCGCTGCGTACTGCACTTCCTTTTGTGCGCCAAGCTCGTTCGCCAGATATATCATATATGAACCGACTCCCGTAACGGCGATACAGATTATGAACGCTGTCATGCAGACCATCATAATTACCCGCAGCACGAGACTTTCTTTCTTATTCATGGGCTACCCCCTGTTTATTTAAAAAAATATACACATTAACATTATAACATACCCTTTTGTAAATTTCAATAGTCCCCGGATCTTTTTGTAACATTTGATAATTATTCATTCCTCGGTTGGTTAAAATTGTTGATAATGCAGTCGGGGGTGTTTGATACAAATCCCTCATTGAATTATGGGATTCAGCCGCCGCAAAAAATCATACACGCAAATTTTTTGCGGCGGCTTTATCTCCATAATTCTAATGGGGATTAGTATGACACGGCAATCAATTTTTATTTATCGGATGATTTTGGAGCAGCTGTACTCGAAAAATCAGATTTTTTTTCGTTGTCTTTCCCCGCCGCAGGCGGGGAAAGACAACAGCCTTATCGGAAAATTGATTTCCATGGGCGTTTGATGAAAAATTTGACAAGGGGGAGATTTTGATGTATAATAATAAAGGCTGCTTTTCTTTATGAATATTCGGGGAAAATTTCATTATAATATTTATAATGAATGACCTTTGCCGTATGCGTTGAGAGATTGCCGATATACCAATAAAACCGCAGATTTTTCATATTCCCGTTTTGTTTTTGGCGAGGCGTTTTCCCCGCCGCAGTCGGGGAAAACTTAGAGATCGGTGTACTCTTAATTGCAAAGGGCAAAATTTTCGGAGGCAGCATATGAACGAACGTGAAAAAAATTCCGGCGGCGGGAATTGCGACACCAACTGTCCCAACTGTCCGGCTCAACCGAATCAGCCGTGTCACCCCGGTCAGCCGGAACAGCCCCGGGAAAACGAGCCGGAAAGGGAGCTTGAAGAGGCAAAAGCCCTGAACGAACGGGCTGACCTTATCGAGACCATGGGGCAGACGGTTTCGGAAAATTCCAAGCACCTTATCCACTGTCTTACGGTAATAGGGCAGATAGAGGGGCATTACAACGCCCCTGCGGGAACGAAGACCACCAAATACGAGCATATTATGCCCGCTCTTGTGGCGATAGAGCAGGATCGTTCAATCGAGGGGCTGCTGATAATCCTCAACACCGTCGGCGGGGACGTGGAGGCGGGGCTTGCCATAGCGGAGCTTATCAGCGGAATGAAGACCCCCACGGTGTCGGTGGTGCTTGGGGGAGGGCATTCCATAGGCGTGCCTTTGGCGGTGTCGGCGAAAATTTCTTATATCGTCCCCAGCGCCACCATGACCATTCACCCTGTACGCACCACGGGAATGGTACTGGCAGTTCCCCAGTCGTTCACATATCTGGAGGCTATGCAGAAGCGGATAACGGATTTTGTGTGCAGACAGAGCCGTATCGAGCCTGAAAAATTCTCCCGCCTGCTGATGAACACGGGGGAGCTTGTGCTTGACATGGGGACGGTGATAGACGGTCAGACGGCTGTTGACATAGGGCTTATTGACCGCCTGGGCGGCTTGTCCGATGCTGTGGAGGCGTTGTACGAGCTTATCGAGACAAGCGAGAAGAGGTACAGTTAGGCACTCAAACGCCGTGAAGGCTTTTTTGAAATGCTTTACTTTTGAGTTTACCGCAAGTTTTTGTGTGGGGGGGAAACCCTTTTCCCACCCCCAGGCTGCCGCAAAAAAATGCTTTTAATAAAATAATTTTTTACAAGCGGGGTTTGTATCGACCTGAAGTCAGTGCGTTTGATAGGGACTTAGTTTTCAGCAATGCTTGGGTTAAAAGTCCTAAACGGTTAAGCAATCTTAACTTTATCTCTGCCGTAAGGCGTGTATAATGGAATAAAGCACATTCCTGGGCTGTTACTTTTCAACATTATTTTTTTACGGTAACTTCACTAACTGTTAACTATTAATTATTAACTGTTAACTATTCTAAATTCTGTCAAAGGAGTAACTGTTATGACAATTTTTGAAGCTGTACTGGAAGGACTTTTGCAGGGGCTGACGGAGTTTTTGCCGGTGTCAAGCTCCGGGCATTTATCCCTGCTGCGGCATTTTATGGGGATAGAGGGGGAAAGTGCGATACTTACCACCGTCGCCCTGCACTTGGGGACGCTGGCGGCAGTGTTCATAGCCTTCCGCAAAAAAATCCTGGAGCTGATAAAAGAGGCCTTCGCCATGCTGGGGGACATTTTCGGGGGGCGGTTCAAGTGGAGCGAAATGAACGGCAGCCGCCGAATGATAATGATGATAATTATTTCCATACTCCCCCTGTTCGTCTTCTACATATTCAAGGACTTTTTCACGTCCGTGCAGGAGGACAGCGACATTATTGCGGAGGGTATCTGCTTTCTGTACACCTCGGCTATCCTTTTCATGGGCGACCGCTGTTCAAAGAAAAACAGGGATAAAGGCAGCTTTTCTGCGGGGGAGACGACGGTAAAGGACGCTTTGTTTATCGGATTCTTTCAGGGGGTGGCTCTCCTGCCGGGGGTGTCCCGTTCGGGGTCTACCGTTGCCGCCGCTCAGATCGCCGGAATGAAGCGGGAGGACGCTGTGGAATACAGCTTTATTATGGGTATCCCCGTTATTCTGGCGGGTGCGCTGTCGGAGTTTATCGGCTCGGAGAGCGTCGGCAATATAGAGGTACTTCCCCTTGTTATAGGCATGGCGGTGGCGGCTGTATCGGGATATTTTGCGATAGCTCTTGTTAAATGGCTTATGAAGTCGGACAGGTTCGGTGCTTTTGCGGTGTACACACTTGTATTGGGAGCGGCTGTGATAACTGCGGGAGTAATGGGTTTCTGACATCGGAGGCAAGAGCTGTTAATAGTTAATAATGCTGACTGCAAAAAAACGAAAGGACTTGATTTTATGCCCAACCCTTATCTTCCTCTCTGGGAATACATTCCCGACGGCGAGCCGAGAGTATTCGGCGACAGAGTTTACATTTACGGTTCTCATGACCGTCCCGGCTCGACTACATTCTGCGACCATGTGTTAAAATGCTGGAGCGCACCCGTAAACGACCTTAACAACTGGGTCTGCCACGGCGACATCTTCCGCACACAGCCCACCTCCGACTGTCCCGCCGACACCGACTGGACGGATATTTCCAACTATCTCTACGCCCCGGACGTGGTGGAAAAGGACGGCAGGTATTACCTGTATGCTTACATCATTGATTCGATCGGCTGCGTTGCCGTCAGTGACAAGCCGGAAGGCCCGTTCAAGTTCCTGTCGAAATACAAATACACTATCCCCGATGAGATATGCTGCAACGGCTGGTTCATAGACCCCGGCGTTCTTGTGGACGACGACGGCAGGACGTATATCTACTGCGGTTTCCAGCGTTCTTTTATGGCGGAGGTAAACAGCGGCAATATGTACGAGATAAAAGACGGCAGTTGTATCGAGCATATTATTCCCATTGAAAAAACATCCGATTTCCCCGATGATGACAGCCTCTTTTTTGAAGCTTGTTCCCCGAGAAAAGTTGGGGACGTTTACTATCTCATCTACTCCCCCAAGCGGGGCAGCAGGCTTGCCTATGCCACCTCCGACAAACCCACAGGACCTTTTAAATACCGTGGGTACATCATAGACAACGGCGTCGGTTACCCCGGCGGCAACGACCACGGCTCGATAGCCCAAATAAACGGTCAGTGGTACATTTTCTACCACCGCATGACCAACGGCACAATTATGTCCCGCCGTGCCTGCGTTGAAAAGATAACCATTCTCCCCGACGGCACTATCCCCCCCGTTGAAATGACCTCTCTGGGCTTCGAGGATTCTCTCGATCCCTATAAAATAACCCCCGCGGAGATAGCCTGTGTGTTAAAAGGCGGAGCTGTGATAACGGAGAAAAATATTTTTGAGCGGGTTGTTACCAACATTTTCGAGAACAGCATTATAGGCTGCAAATACTTTGACTTCGGTGACGATTTCGGTTCTCTCACCATGAAATTCTCCGCCGACGTTATTGGAACGGGCTGCGACAGTATCCTGCATATTCTTATTGACGGTGAGGACGGCGAGGAGATAGGCTGCGTAAACATAGGCAGGAACGGCGGCGTTGTCACCGCACGTGTAAAAGCCGTAACCGGCAGGCACAGTGTGTTTTTCAAGGTCACCTCCGGCTATCCCCTTGACTGGTCGGGAGAGTCTTTCAGAAACAGATGCCTGTTTGAGATGAGGTCGTTTGTGTTTATCAAGTAGGGGAATGTCGGGGTATTAACGGATATTGATTTATTAACGGGAGTTCCCCCCCCTACGGCGAAACACATCATCTGTTCAAAAGGCATTTGTAAAGTTCAAGTGCCGCCGCATTCCGTATTTTCCTGAAACCGTATAAGCTCTTTTGTCAGCTGTTTTGCCCAATAGCGGCTGTTCATTATAACGATAAAATTAACAAGCAGGAATATCACAAGCACGCTTACAATGACCCCCGCCGTAACACGGGGGTCTTCCGTGTGTATCTCAGGGCTTATTATGCACACAGCCGTTACCTCCGCTTCTATGACCGCAAGCTGTATCACCTTGCGGACTATTATCTGCCTGTCGGTCAGCTCCTTTCGGGAATACATCAGCAGATTGGGGATAACTCCCAATGCCGCAAAAATAAAGGGGGAGGCGAATGCGGCATACCCGAACTGCGCCTGCGGGTCGAGTATCGTGCCGAGGACAGCCGTCCCCGCCGTAATGCAGGCGGCAAGGATAAGATATATCATGACCGTTCGGTAAAGTATTTCTTTAAGGCTCATAGGTTTTCTCCTTTCAGGGCGTTTTTCAGGCAGGGTACGTATTTCCTTGAAACGATTATCTGTTCCCCGTTCCGCAGCACCACCGTAAATCTGCCGTTAAGGGCGGCTTTTACGGACTCGGCTTTCATCAGATTAAACAGCGTTGATTTTGACACCCGCAAAAAATGCTTTTCTTTTAACGCCTCTTCCAGCTCATACAGCTTGCGGCGGGTCTCGTAGACCTGTTTTTCGCAGTAGATGAACACCCTGTTGTCCACCCCCTCGATGTAGAACACTTCCGAGATGGGTATCTCATACTGCCGCCCCTCCATAACGCCTGTAAGCTGCCCCTGACGGGAGCTTACAAAGCGGACTATCTCGTTTATTTCATGGTCTATCTCGTGGCAGTAAATTTCCAGCCGTTCCTTTTCGGTTTTTTCTATTTGAGAAATATTTACTATCATTTGCAGCCTGCGGCGGGTATTGATGTTCGGGGAACTTCCGCCGCAGGTCACATTTTAACCGTTAGCTGCCTGACCGTTCCACGGTTCGATACTCGGTTCGCCCTCTCCTTTCAGGTAACAATTGAAAAATTCAAGAATAATGCCGTTTATACGGGGGACAAATTCGTAAGAGTCCACCTCGCCTTTCCCCAGCAATTTCGACAGCCCCGGAGCAAAAAGGGGCAGGTCGGTGAAATCCATATGCTCCGTTCCGTCAAAATGTGCCTCTCTGCCGTCAACAGCGTTGTCAAGCAGATATTTGTTCACATACTCTTTTTCCCCTTCCGTGCGTTCCTTAACGTAGGATTCCCAGTGGCTTGCATTGTCAAGGGAAAGAATGGGTATGGGGTAGGGCTCGGGATTGTAGGTTATCCCGCCGTCGGTGAACGCTGTCCGCTCTCCCAGCATTGTGCCGTCGATGTCGACGACTGCCTTAACGTCCTCCCGCTCCCTGCCAAGCTGCACAGCCGCCGCACCGCCTATGGAATGCCCTGTAAGCCCTATGTTGTCCGTGTCCGACATTTCAATTGCGTGAAGTATCTCCCCTTTGGTTTTGTCCCCCTCGGTGTACCATTCCCCGCCCAGCGAGCCGGAACTTTTGGCGGCTTTTATCGAATCGAGGACAAAATTTTCGTCCGCTGTACGAATATCCATCCACTCGCTGATGGTATTAAAATCTTTATCGGTTTCCTTTTCGGTAAATTCGGAGTCGTTCTGCATATTTACGGCAGTCTGCATAAAATCAAAGTCGACTGTGACAGTCTTCCCCGCCGTGTCCTTGGTGAAAAAGGCGTAATAGGGGTGGTCTATGCTTGCCACAACATAGCCGTTGCTTGCAAGCTCCGCATACAGGGAATAGTTGCTCTGGTAATATCCGAAAGAGCCGTGGGCGAACAGCACCAAAGGGCAGTTTTGAAGAGAGCTGTCGGGATAGTACAGGTGAATGGGTATCTCTCTGTTCGAGCCGTCCGTTTCATGGGGTTCGAGTCTGCCGGCGTCTACAAGTATCGCCTGCGTTTCCAGTATCTTATACCTGCCGCTCGTTTCAAGCCCCGAATAATCCGAGAATACAAAGGCGGGGACGAGAGAAAACCCGATAATGACAATGCTCATAACAGTTCCCAAGACAGCTTTTGCCTTTGAGACCGCCTTTTTCCCGCCGCTCCGCTTTGCAAAATAAGCTATGCAGGAAATAACAAGGCGGACACCTAAGATAACGAGGCAGCCTGTGAATCTCCATTTCTGCCCTGTTACGGTTATGGGCAGGAACATTACCGAGAGTGCAAGGACAAGCTCGCCTACACGGAAAAATACCTTATTCCTGCGGAGGACGTTTTCGTATTTTGTGATACTTAACACTGTAAGCATGATCTCCGCAATTGCAAATACCGAAAATAAAACAACTCCCATTTTTAAAAACTCCGTTCTTATTGTTTTTGGTTCAGCCGTTGTATTCAGTATACACCGGCATGGTCGATAAGTCAACGGAAAAAATGTGAGATGCAGTTTTGGAAGGTGAAATGCACTCAGACGCCGTGCGGTTTTATGGTTTTACTGTTACCGTTTTAACTTCCGAACGGTTCTCATATCAAAATCTCAATCCCATTTCACTTACATTGTAAAAAATATGAAATAACTATTAACTATTAATTATTAACTATTAACTATTAACTAAATTAACTGCCATTATTACAGCTCCCAGTATGGTGAGGATCACGCCTACCGCACGGTTGAGGGTCTTGGGGGAGGCTTTATTGGCAAAGAGGGCGGCTATTCTTGCCCAGATAAATGTGAACAGGACGCAAAGGACAAGGGTGGCGATGTCCGGCTTGCCGCTTATGGCAAAGTGGGAGGCAGAGCCTGTAAGGGCGGTGAAGGTCATTATGAAAACGCTTGTACCCACGGCTGTTTTAAGCTCATAGCCAAGCACGCTTGTGAGTATCAGCAGCATCATCATGCCGCCGCCCGCTCCCACGAAGCCGCATATAAAACCTATCCCCACGCCGCATGCTATCGAGCGTATGATCCTTTGGGAAAGGGGGAGTTCGTTCATTACCGAGCCTGTTGTCATAACGGGTTTGACGATAAACTTTATCCCCAGCATAAATGTCATGAACACCGAAAATCCCCCGATAGTCTTATTGGGCAGCAGGCTTGAAACGTAGCTCCCCACGGCGGTGAAGACCAGCACAGCCGCCATCATGACCAGTCCGTTTTTTATGTCAAGGTTTTTGTTTTTGCCGTATGTATAGGCAGAGACTGCGCTTGCGAGAACGTCCGAGGCTAACGCTATCCCCACCGCTTCATAGGCGGGAATATCCAGAAACGTCACGAGCATTGGGGATATTACTGCGGCTGCACTCATTCCCGCAAAGCCCGTCCCCAGTCCTGCGCCCATTCCCGCAAAAAAGCAGACGATTATTTTTATTATAAGTTCCATTTTGTTTCCTTTCGTTTTTTACGGAATTGCCGATTTATGGTTTTTCTCCCGCCGTAGGCGGGAGAAAAACCGCCCAACATAAGGATTTGTAAAACTTCGGATTATAAAAAGGCGTATTTATCGGCGTTTCCTTATTTTTCAAGTTGATTTATACGGCTGTCCCGAAATATGTTTCTATCAAAGGTCTTATTAGCTGGAATATGAAAAGGGCGGCAAAGAAAAAGCCTATGGCGGACATGAGTATTCTCGAAAGCCGTGAACGGCGGGCGGCGGTTTCGCAGGTCTCCTCGATCTTGTCGTAAAGCTCCTTGTAGCGGCTGCTGCCGGGGTCGAGGGAGACTGCCCATTCGGCGTGGCTTTGGGCTTCATAGAGATTGCCGTTTTCAAAGCAGAATCGGGCGGCGCAGAAGTGCCAGCGGGCATCCTTTTGGGAGATGGCGTTAAGAACTGCCGCCGCCTGATGAAACGAGCCTCGGTCGAAATATTTCTCGAAAAGCTCATAGAGGTCATAGTCGTCGGGGGCTGTTCTGAAAGCGTCTGTATGACCGTAACGGGAGAAACTGCCCAGACTCCCGAAAATGGCTTCGAGGATATCGTCCGGGTCCATGTAGGAGTAATAGAAAGTTTCGCCGTTGCGGTCGAAAGAGCCGCTCATACCGTTTCCGGGAGATGTGCCGGAAGTGCCGTTTGCCCCGCTTGCAAATTTGGGGGCGTTCCCGGAACGGATAAGCTCGTATGCTTCGTTTATCTCGCTCATTTTCTTTGCCGCCGCTTCGTCACCGGGGTGCAGATCGGGGTGATACTGCTTTACAAGAGAGCGGTAGGCTTTTTTGATATCCTCTTCCGAGGCGTCGGAGGAAACGCCGAGGGTAGTATAGGGGTTTTGGGACATGGTTTATCACCTTTTAGAAGTTAGATGTTAGATGTAAGAGGTTAGAGAAGTAAGCCGGCATGATAATGTAAGCATTGCGGCGGTCGGTGTTTTCCCGCCTGCGGAGGGGAAACACATTAGATCGGCAGTTGCTTGGTTATTAACCATAGTTGTTAAGTATCGTATTTATAAGTCCCATACAGCCGTAACAGATGTCGTTGTAGGCGGTCTCGAAGTCGCCCGTGAACCAAGGGTCGGAGATGTCCTCGCCTTTGCGGTCGGTAAAGTCCAACAGCTTGCTCACTTTGCCGCATTCGCCTATGATACGCCGCAGGCTTGCCATATTGAACTCTTCCATGACTATGATAAGGTCAAAGCGGTCTGCGTCTTCGGGGGTGACGGTGCGGGCTTTCCGTGGGGTGAAGGGCACGTCCTTTTCGGCAAGTTTGCGCTTGGCGGGCGGGTAGATGTCGTTCCCGGTCTCTTCTCTGCTGACGGCGGCGGACTCTATGTACACCTCGTCGGACATTCCTTCGTCTGCTGCCAGTTTTTTCATTATAAATTCAGCCATGGGCGAACGGCAGATGTTGCCGTGGCACAGGAAAAGTATGCTTGTCATTTTTCGGTTTCCTTTCGGGCAAATTTTTTGAAAGTAACTGTATTTTATTATACCACATTTTTACTTTTATTGCAAATGTTTTTTGAAATTTTTTCGGAAGCACTTTAAATTGCTTTGTGCAAATTACACAAAATATCGTGGCGGGTTTGTGCAAAAGAGAGAAATTGCATTTATATAAAAATATTTTGCGTAAAGATATTGACAGGGCGGGTGATGTATGTTATAATTATTGCGGGGTGCATTAATGAGCGTCGTAAAAGCGCGGTGATAAGTCCAAATATGACGTATTATGTGGGTTATATGTTGTTGCAAGTGCGTTGAGCAAGAGTGAGGATATGGGAATGGTTCTATGTGAGAGGGCGGTGAGAGGGTAATGCGGGAATGTGCAATATTGCGTTGTGTAATAAAAATTGTCAAAGGAGAGGAAAATTTTGCACGGAAAAATTATTGGTCGGCGTTTGGGTGAAGTCCAAAATAATATGGGGGATTTAAGGATTTTTTATTGAAAATGTCATTGAAATTTTTTTTGATTTGTGATATAATTATATAAAGTATGCTCACGTGTATGATTATGGGGTGCGGCTGTTGCTCAGGGCATAATAAAACGGGCGGTTCGGGAAAAGTTCGGCGGGGGAATGGACGGAGCGGGGGAGGGTCGTCCGATGTTTCCATGTTTAAATATAAAAATTTAAATATAAAATATAAAAATTTTGAAAGGGTAGGCAGATGGATAAGAAAGAAGTTCCTGTTATCTATTTCTCGGTTGCGGGAAGCAACAGTTTTCACAAGATAGAATTGTCAAAATCGCTGCTGCGGTTTGCAGAGTTTGATTTTACCTATTTCTGGGAGCAGTGCATTGAAGCGGGGAGAAATGCCCGAAAGACGGGGCGTTTGTCCGCCAATCTGGAGGCTATCGCTTTAGGCTCTGCCGCCAAATGTCACCCTTATGTGGAAGCGTGCATAGGGACGGAGTTTGACGGGCTGGTGACCGACTGCATCATAGCTTACATCTGCCACTCGGAGGGGATAGGCCCGGAGGAGCTGTGGGGGCGGTGCATTTCCCCGAAAAGCCTTTACGAGAAAGCCATTTTCGAGAGGATAAGCGAATACAAGACCGGGCGGGCCATAAACCAATGGATAAATATTGTAAGAATGCAGGAATACGCCCGCTCGAAGATGAGGTTTATTTATGAGACCGAGTCAAACATTATGCTGTCTCCCGGCGATTATCGGGCAAGGCGGGAGTATTTTGATTTGGCGTTTGCGGTGGCTGCCAACGAGACCGGGTGCGATATGAGGAAGATGCCGTCGGTAAAGAAATATTCCCCCTCGTCTCTCCCCGACTGCGTGTTTATGATGGGGAGAGTTTCAAAAGCCATTTACAAGCGGCTTTCGGAGGTATTGGCGGACGCACCTTTGTCACGGGACAAGAATCTGAACGACCACAACAGGGACAGTGCCGCTCTTGACGCATTCAGCTATGTAAAGGACATGCCCCGCCCGGAAAGCATTGACATGAATCTTGCCATGGAAAATATTACGGCTTTGCCGGAAGTTGTGTATGTCCCGGACAGTTTCAAGGCGGTGATAGACTTGGAGTTTACCTGCATGTATGAAGAGGGGGTTTATCTTGCAAAATGCCCTCGGTGCGGGAGATTTTTCAGGCGTGACCTTGAGGAGAAGTCCCCCTATTGCGGCAGGATAAATTCCAGCGGCATGACCTGTGCGGAGCAGGTGGAAGAGGAGCTGGGAATAGCTTCCATGAAATATCCGAGAGGGAATGACAATGCCGATACCGACGGAAATGTTTCGGAAATTTACGGCGGGGACATCGAGGAGCGGGCAGCGGCGGCAGTCAGCGAGGAGAGTGAGAGGGAAAGAGACCATGAATGTAAAGAGACGGAGAAGACCCTCAATGAGCTGAGTATGTCCGCAGGCGGCGGGGAAGAGTCCGGGGAGGACGGCGAGGCTGACGAATCCGCCGATAGGGGCAAGCCGAGGGAAATGCCCCGGGAGACAGAAAAGCGTTGTCAGAAGGTGTACAATCTTTTGTACAAGCGGATAGGCAGGATAATGAGCGAGGAAGAGTTCAGGGAATGGTCGAAGTTCCTGTCGGACCTAAAGCGGGATTACAGAAGCGGGGACGCGGAGCTGCCCCAGATAGAGGATTTCCTTGTTTACTGGGAGACGGCGGTAAAGAAAATTTCCCGCCGCTCCGGAAAGAGCCGTTCGGAAAAGGCGGAACAGTTCAGTGAAGTGCTGCGGCGGGAGGATATTACCGTCGACGCCGACGATGAGGACAAGCTGACAAGGATAGACCCTGCGGTAAGGAATGTATTGCAGTCGGCGGCGTTTTACGGCAGCGTAACGGATGAAGAGGAACTGCCGGCGGTGAAAAAACCCCGAGGGCAGGATATTTCCGAGGACAATGGGGACGGTCAGCTTGAGTTTGAGAATTTAAGCGGTATGTTTGACGAGGTTGTTTCCGCCGCCGAGGAAAAGGCGGGGACGG